>JAWLAI010000004.1:300000-404257 GCA_041395565.1 Pseudomonadota bacterium
CCTTCAGCAAGTGTCTTGAATCCATCCATCTTGATTGCCGAGAAGTGCACGAATACATCCTCGCCGCCATCGCTGGGTGCGATGAAGCCAAAACCCTTGGATTCGTTGAACCATTTAACAGTACCTGTAGCCATTTATAACACCTCTGTAAAAAAGATTAACCAGATTCCAGAATGCAGATTTCAAACAGACAAGCTGGAGTTGCAGCAGGAACTTCCGGGATGACCTGAGGAATGTGCATATCTGTAGTTTTGCGAATCGATAAATGGCAGGAATTAACCGTGCCCCCCTTATCCAATCACGGCCCGATCATACAACATAACAAGTCGTGAATACCATACTTCTGTCCAGCCCGGCAGTTACCGCGCGGGTCGAAAAACTGACATGCGCTGATATGCGCGAACGCTGGCCTGCGCCGGGTGCATTGCGCATAATGTGACGCTTTTCACGGGGCATCTCACTATGTGGTTCAGGAATCTGCAGGTCTATCGACTGGGCAAGGCATTCGATCTGTCGCCCGACATGCTCGACACGCGCATGCAGCAGGCCGCGTTCACCGGCTGTGGCCGCATGGACCTGTTCGCGCACGGCTGGGTCCCGCCACTGGGACGGGACGGACAGCAGCTCGTCCACGCTGCCAACGGTTACCTCATGGTCTGCCTGCGCAGGGAAGAGAAGATCATGCCCGCCGGCGTCGTGCGGCAGCTGCTGGAGGACAAGGTGGCCGCGCTGGCGGCAGCGGAAGGACGCGAGATCTACCGGCGCGAGCGCGTGCGCATGAAGGAGGAGATCATCGTCGACCTGCTGCCGCGGGCGTTGACCCGCATCAGCGATCTGTTCGCGTACATCGATGTCCGCAACGGACTGCTGGTGGTCGACAGTTCCTCGCCGACGCGCGCGGAAGCGCTGGTCAGCCAGCTGCGCTCGACACTCGGACGTTTCCCCGCCACGCCGCTGCAGGTCCGGCATGCGCCGGCTGCCGTCATGACACGCTGGCTCAACGGCGAGGGGCTGCCGACCGGTTTCGTGGCCGGTGCCGAGTGCGTGCTCAAGCACACGGATCCCGACGGCGGTATCGTGACCTGCAGGCACCAGGACCTGACCGCGGCCGAGGTGCGTAACCACATCCGCAGCGGCAAGCAGGTCGTGCGGCTGGCCGTCCAGTGGCGCGAACGGCTGTCGTGCGTCATTCAGGAAGACCTGGCCATCAAGCGGCTGCGGTTCGAGGATGTCGTGCGCGAGCAGGAAGCCGACACCGACGCCGATGATCCGGTGAGCCGTTTCGATCTCGATTTCTCGTTGCTGGTGCTGGAACTGGCGGAATTCCTGCCGGCGCTGATCGCGGCCTTCGGGGGCGAGGCGCTGCCGGAGGGTGTGCAGGACGCCGCCGCGACGGCGCCAGCGCACGAGACCGCGGATGCCGAACCGGCCTGAACCGAACCGCGCCGCCATCCACCCGCAGCTGCGGGCGGACTGCCTGGTCATCGGACGCTTGCCGCTGTGCCACCTGCTGCTGCTGCAGGATGCGAACTACCCCTGGTTTATCCTGGTGCCGGATCGCGCCGGGGTGCAGGAAATCCACCAGCTCGAGCCCGCCGACCAGCACCGGCTGCTGGATGAATCCGTGCTGCTCGCCCGCGCCATGACAGCCGCCTATGTGCCGGACAAGCTGAATATCGCCGCCCTGGGCAACGTCGTTCCGCAGCTCCACCTGCACCACATTGCACGTTATCGCGACGATGCCGCCTGGCCGGCACCGGTGTGGGGCAGGGTACCCGCGCGTCCCTACGATCCCGCCGGCCTGGCGCAGCGGCTCGCGCTGCTCAGACCGCTGCTGCCCGCGGAGTTCGAGTGGCTGCTGCCGTGAGCGCCGCGGCCGCGAAAAAAAACCCATGCCTCTCGGCACGGGTCTGCAGCACACGTTGATATCTTGCTTGTTCTGCCGCGGCAACCGCCCCGGTTGGAGATAACAGTTAACCCTCAGCCCACGCGCTCCGCGCACAGCTGCTGACCGCTCATCTGCGCCAGGATCTCGAACGAGGACGTGGCATCGGTATCGTACGAGACCAGCATCAGGTGCGGTCGCTTATCGTTGAAGTGTGCATGGATGACCCCGCGGTTGCCCGTGAGGGCCTTCTCGATATTCCGCCGGCTGTCCTCGCCCAGGGTATTGTCGATGTGCATGACCATGTCAGTAACGTGCATGACGTGCTCCTCCGTTGATTTATAAAATTGTGCTGTCGTTGTGCCCCGCATCGCTGCGTGTTTCTGTCATTTGGGTTCGCGTGTTGCACGGTATAGTAAAAACCCATGCATTGTCAATGGAAATAGCTTATAAGTTAATGTATTATAAGCTATTAATGTATTAATCCTCCAGGAATGTAGGGTATTGTTTACCTTACTGTTTATGCGGCTTTTTCGCCATGCCGCTCCACGCAGCTGACTCGAGCGTGAAAAAATATCGGCCGCGGCGGCCGCAGGCGCCGCCACCGGATGGCGTCGTGCCTTGGATGCGGGATCAGGCGCTGCGCGCGGCGCGCTTGCGCTCGTGCTCGAGCAGGAATTTCTTGCGCAGCCGGATGTGACGGGGCGTGACCTCGACCAGTTCATCGTCGTCGATGAATTCCAGCGCCTGTTCCAGGCTCATGCGGATGGGCGGGGTGAGCAGGATGTTCTCGTCCGAGCCGGCGGCGCGGATGTTGGTCAGCTGCTTGGCCTTGAGCGGATTGACCACCAGGTCGTTGCCGCGTGAATGGATGCCGATGATGGCGCCTTCGTAGACCGATTCGCCGGGGCCGATGAACAACCGGCCGCGTTCCTGCAGGTTGAACAGCGCGTAGCCCAGTGCCTTGCCGGTACCGTTGGAAATCAATACGCCGTTGATGCGCTGGCCGTACTCGCCGGGCTTCATCGGCCCGTAGTGCGAGAACACGCTGTAGATCAGGCCGGTACCCTGGGTCGCGGTCAGGAATTCGGTGCGGAAACCGATCAGCCCGCGTGCCGGTATGACATAGTCCAGCCGCACACGACCCTTGCCGTCCGGCACCATATCGGTGAGTTCGCCGCCACGTGCGCCGAGTTTTTCCATGACCGCGCCCTGGTGCACGTCCTCCACGTCGACAGCCACCTGCTCGAAGGGTTCGTGCGTGGCGCCGTCGACCTCGCGCAGGATGACCTCCGGGCGCGAGACGCCCAGTTCGTAGCCCTCGCGGCGCATGGTCTCGATGAGGATCGCCAGATGCAGCTCGCCGCGTCCCGACACGCGGAACTTGTCCGGGTCGCCGGTATCCTCCACGCGCAGCGCAACGTTGTGCAGCAGCTCGCGCTGCAAACGCTCGTGCAGGTTGCGCGAGGTGATGTATTTGCCGTCCTGGCCGGCGAACGGCGAGTTGTTCACCTGGAAGGTCATGCTCACCGTGGGTTGGTCCACGGTCAGCGGCGGCAGGGCCTCGACAGCGGCCGGGTCGCACAGCGTGTCGGAGATGTTGAGCTTGTCGATGCCGGTAAAGGCGATGATGTCGCCGGCCTGCGCCTCCGGCACCTCGATGCGTTCCAGGCCGAGGAAGCCGAGCACCTGGCCGACGCGCCCGTTGCGGGTTTTACCCTTGCGGTCGATGATCGTGACCGGCATGTTCGTGCGCACCTTGCCGCGCTTGATACGGCCAATGCCGATCACGCCCACGTAGCTGCTGTAGTCGAGCGAGATCACCTGCAGCTGAAATGGGCCGTCGAGGTCGACCTGGGGCGGCGGGACCTTGTCGACGATGGTCTCGAACAGCGGGGTCATGTCATCCGCGAGCGCGTCGGCGGCGTAGCCGGCATAGCCCTGCAGCGCGGAGGCATAGATGACCGGGAAGTCGAGTTGTTCGTCGGTGGCGCCGAGGCGGTCGAACAGGTCGAAGGTCTGGTCGAGTACCCAGTGCGGGCGCGCACCGGGGCGGTCGATCTTGTTGATCACCACGATCGGGCGCAGCCCGAGATTGAACGCCTTCTGGGTTACGAAACGGGTCTGCGGCATGGGGCCGTCCACCGCGTCGACCAGCAGCAGCACCGAATCGACCATGGACAGGACGCGTTCGACCTCGCCGCCGAAATCGGCATGCCCGGGGGTGTCGACGATATTGATGCGGTAGTCGCCCCAGCGGATGGCGGTGTTCTTCGACAGGATGGTGATGCCGCGTTCCTTCTCGAGTGCATTGGAGTCCATGACCCGCTCGGGCACGGCCGCGCGGTCGCCGAGTGTGCCCGACTGGCTGAGCAATTGGTCCACGAGCGTGGTCTTGCCATGATCGACGTGCGCGATGATGGCGATATTCCTGAGTTTGCTGATCATGGGGGAGAACGGTCCCGGAACCGGGTGGTTGCGTGGTTTAAAGGGCGCAGATTATACAGGAGAACCGCCTGTCCGCGTACAGGATTTCGTGTGCGGGTATCGTGGGTTCAGGCGCGCGCCAGCCTGAGCGAGGTGATCTCCGCGGGTACGCCGAGGCGCGAGGGTGGTCCCCAGTAGCCGGTGCCGGCACTGACGTACAGCCACATGCGCCCGTCCACCCGGTGCAGGCCCAGCCCGAACGGCTGTACCAGTCCGATCAGGAGATTCCAGGGGAAGAACTGGCCACCGTGGATGTGGCCGCTCAGCTGTACGTCGAAGCCGGCAGCCGCGCCGGCGTAGGCGCTACGCGGCTGGTGCGCCAGCAGCAGTGACACGTCCGCGTCGGCTGCGCCGGTCCGCGCGCGGCGCGGGTCGGAATCGTGGTCGGGCAGGTACCTACCGGCCGAGTAGTCGGTCACGCCCGCCAGCAGCAGCCGCGCCCCGTCGTGCTCGATGACGCGGTGCGCATTGACGAGCACGTTGACACCCAGCGTGGGCAGCAGCGCGAGCCACTCGCGCGGACCCCAGTAGTATTCATGGTTGCCGGTGACGAACCAGCTGCCGTGGCGGGCGCGCAGCCGCGTCAGCGGGGCCACGTCCGCCATGAGGTCCGAGGTCAGGCCGTCGACCAGGTCGCCGGTGATCGCCACCAGATCCGGTGCCAGCGCGTTACTGCGCTCGACGATGGCCGCGAGGTAGTCGCCCTTGATGGTGGGGCCGAGGTGTATGTCGCTGAGTTGCACGATATGGAAACCGTGCAGGACGGCGGGCAGGCCGGCGAGAGGCAGCTCGATCTCGCGCACCCGTGCCAGCTGGGTCGCCTCGCGGTAGCCGGCGATCGCCATACTGCCGGTCAGGCCGAGCAGGCCGGCGTTCATGGTGTTGGCCAGGAAATGCCGTCGCGCCGGGTCGTCCGGGACGGCACGGCTGCGTTGTCCGCGCCAGCGCCGACGCAGGGCATGCAGGCAGGTGAGGGTAAACCAGCCGAGATCGCGCGCAACCAGCAGCGGGAGCAGCACCAGGAAGATTCCCATGTCGAGGAAAGCCACCCAGGCCAGGCGGTCGGTCCATGCCGGATCGAGCCCGAAACGGCGGCTGAAGAACACCAGCGGCACGACGCACAGCGACAGCCCCAGCAGTACGAGGCCGCCACGCTGCAACCAGCGCCGCCCGTGCAGGGGGCGCAACAGACGGTGCGCCAGATAAGCGTGGCCGCCGCCCCAGACTGCGAGAAAAAACAGGAAGAACATGATGAGTTCTGAGGATATCATGGACGGAAAGTTCAGGCGGCCGGCGCTGGGATGCCAATCCCGGCCGGTAATCAGGGTATTGTCATGAAAACATTGCTCGTGGTCGCGCACGGCAGCCGCCGGGCGCAATCCAATGACGAGGTCCGCTCGCTCGCGCGACAGCTGGACGCCGTCCAGGACGGCTTCGATGCCGTCAACTGTGCCTTTCTGGAACTGGCGGAACCGTCCATACCGGACGGCTTGCGCCAGGCGATAGCGGCCGGCGCCCGCGAGGTGGTCGTGGTCCCGTATTTCCTGTCGGCCGGCAGGCATGTGGTGGAGGATATTCCGCAGGCGGTCGACAGCGTGCGTGCCGAGCACCCCGGCATCAGTATTACCGTTGCGCCCTACCTGGGGGCGGCGCCGGGATTGGCCGCGCTGGTGCTGCAGCAGGCGGGGTCTGGTCCGGCATGAACAGGCGGGATCGCTGAACGGCCGGATAGGGCTGGGCGGTGTGCGGGTATGCCGGGGGAACTGACACAGAGCGAGCTGTTCTACCGCTTCGGCGCGGCACTGCTGATCGGTCTCCTGATCGGCCTGCAGCGCGAGTATTCGCACCTCGCGGAGCAGGAAACGGAGAAGATCTTCGGCGGTGTGCGCACCTTCGCCCTGCTGGCGCTCGTCGGGTGCACGGCCGCCTTGCTCGGGTCGCGTGCGGATTCGCTACCCCTGTTCCTCGTGATCATCGGCATCGCCGGTGGCCTGGTCATGATCTCCTATGCCGTGACGGCCATGCACGGCAGCATCGGCATGACCACGGAGATCGCCGCGGTGATCACGCTCGTCGCCGGGGCGCTGTGCTGCTACGGCGAGGTGGCGCTGGCGGCGGCGCTGGGTGTCACCACGACGGTGGTGCTGGCGCTCAAGCTGCAGACGCGCACGCTGGTGCGCAACATCACCCCGGCAGACGTGTATGCCACGCTGACCTTTGCGGTGATCGCGCTGGTGATCCTGCCGGTGTTGCCGCGCACGGGCTACGGTCCGGCGCCGTTCGACGTGCTGGTGCCCTACAAGATCTGGCTGATGGTGATCTTCATCTCGGGCATCAGCTTCCTCGGCTATGTCTTGATCAAGATCGTCGGCGCGCGCCGCGGTGTCGGGCTGACCGGTCTGCTCGGCGGCCTGGCCTCGAGCACCGCGGTCACGCTCAGCTTCGCCCAGCGCAGTCGCGGCATGCATGCCATGGCGCGCCCCTTTGCCCTGGCGATCCTGCTGGCCTGGAGCATCATGTTCGTGCGGGTCATGGTCGAGGTCGCCGCGCTGAACCGGCCGCTGCTGGACAGCGTGTGGCTGCCGCTGACCGCGGCGCTGGTCGTGAGCATGGCCTACTGCGTCTACCTGTACTGCAGCCAGTCGGCCGACAAGCTGGAGGAGGAGGACAGTTTCACGAACCCCTTCGAGCTGGGGCCGGCGCTCAGCTTCGGCCTGCTGTACGCGTTGATCCTGCTCGCCGCCAACGCCGCACGGCTGTATCTGGGCGATGCCGGCGTCTACCTGTCCAGTATCGCCTCCGGCTTGGCCGATGTGGATGCCATCACCCTGTCCATGGCCGAGTTGAGCCGAGCCGGCGGCAGTATCGAGCAGCAGACGGCGGCGCGCGCCATCGTGCTTGCGGTGGTCTCGAATACCCTGGTCAAGGGCGGCATCGTCCTGAGCATGGGCTCAGCGCTGCTGGTGCGTGCGCTCCTGCCGGGCATGCTGGCGACGCTGGTGACGGCGATCGCGGTGGTGTTCTTGTCTTGACGGGGTCGTGCTGTCCAGACAGCCCGCTGTCGCACTGCCATCGTGTGCGATAACAACCGTCGTCCACGCTGTTACATACGGGGCGGACAGCGACCGCGATATACTGACAAACTTGTCCACAGAGGTTGTGGATAACCCGGTGGATAAGATGTACGCATACCGGTCTAAGGCCTGATATTTTAGAAAGTTACATTAATTTGACAAATTCTTTACCATTCGACATTTTTTAAATAAATCAAATAAATACGTTATATTTTTGAATAGAAGTATGAATCCGCTGCACCGCTACGCCTGTAATTAATGCACCAGCCGGCAGACCGGCTGGTGTGAATAAAATCCGTGCACAGCGGCGGCATCCCGCATGGCAGGCTGCGCGTGAGGCTGCGCCGAGGCATGTGGACATCCGCTCGAGGCAGCCGAACGCTGCGGCAGCGGCTGTTGCTGGTGCAACACGTACCCGCAGAGTGGGCACATGCCCCGGCAGGCGGCGGGCGCTAAGCGTGACCGAGCCGTGCTGCCCGCCTGACCTGAATCAGTTGGATGGAGGTAAACCGCAGCGCGCCAGCGGCGCCGTTGCGGTTTACCGCGCCGGTTTGCGGCGGGCTGTCATGGCAAGACCCAGCAGGCCGACGCCGAACAACCAGGCGGCTGCCGGCAGTGGGACGGTTACCGGGACCGCCGGATCGATACGGGTTATGTCCAGGTTGACGCTGAAACCCGTCCAGGGCCCCGAGGTCAGGCGCGCGCCGGCGATGCCGTCGTCGACGAGCGGGAACACGGCGTCGATGGTAGAGGTGGCCAACGGCGCAGGGCCGATCGGCAGGATGATGCCGGAAACAAGTTCCAGGCTGTCGCTCGCCGGGAGTGCGCCGGTGCCGCTGATGAGGGTGCCGCCGGCGCCGGACACGGCAGCGAGGAAACCGGAGGCATCCCAGACGATCGAGGCCGCCAGGTCGATGTTGTTGTTCCAGTCGTACAGGAAGGTTCCCGCGATCAGGCTGCCGATCCCGCCGGCTCCGTCACCGGCATACTGCAAGGTGAAGTCGTGTATCTGCCAGGATCCGGCGTTGCCCCAGTCGAATCCCGACACCGAGGCGGTCCCCACGCCGCTGGTCGTGTCATAGCTCAGCGTGCCGGACACCTGGGTGCGCAGGCCGTAACCCCAGGTTGGATCACCGTAATAGGGATAGCTCGTGTTCTGGAATACTTGTCCCCCGTTCAGCGTGTCCGTGTACAGGGTAAACAACCCGTCCCAGCTGCCGGATACCACCGCGGCGCCGGCCGCGGGCGCAGTTGCGACCAAAGCCACCGCGACAGCAGCGGCTACAATGGTGTTCTTGCGCATGATGTCCTCCTTAGCATTGCATTCTTATGGCGTTGCCAGCCGGTCGTTCGGTCAGACGGCTTTGTTGTAACCAGACAAACCGGCGAGACCTATCAGGCCGGCACCGAACAGCCAGAATGCTGCAGGCAGAGGGACCGCGGTAATGGACAGAACGGTCAGGCTGTTGCCACTGCCGATGTCGAAATTCACATTCAGGCCTAAGAATGGGCCGTCGATCAGCGGCGAACCGGCGATACCGTCGTCGGTGAACGGGGCGCCACCCGAGAGCGGATTGCCTATGCAGTCGATGCCGGGGTTGCAGAGCGGTGTGACGTTGAGGGTGGTTACCGCCAGCGGGGCCGGTCCCTGGGCAAGGGTGGCGGCATTCCAGGGCAGACCATCCGAAGCCGGTATTGCACTGCTGACATCCGCGATCACGCCACCGTTGCGTATGAGTTCTGTACCGCTGATAACATCATCGACCTGCAGTCCGAAATCGATTGCGTTTATCAGCCCGCTGGCATCCCACACCATGGAGACGGGTACACCGATACTGATATTCCAGTCCGCAAGCATATTGCCAATGATGTAGCTGGTGCCGGCGACATGCGCGAGCGTGATGTCGTAGATCGTTGCCGTTGAACCGAAAGTATCGAAGTTGCTGATGCTGAGATCGGGTGACGCGCCCAGGCCCGTAACGGTATCGTATGTCAGTGTCGATTCGATCGGTTGCTGATCCATTACGCCGCCGATCGGGTCCAGCAGCGTGTATTGTCCGGTGAAGTGGAACTCCAGTAGCGCAGCTGATAGCGGAGTGCTCAGTGCTGCAAGCAACAGCGCGACGGGGCGTGTGACGATATTTTGCAGCTTGTTCATGTCAGGCTCCTCCCATTTTGTTGTGTCGCGAGCCGGGAGCAAGGCGTGGTCCGGATGCCGGGCGTGTCCCATATGACACCCCCGCAGCGGCTGCAGACCGTCCTGCTGCAGGCTTATTATGGTAACCACCCTGGAAAGCATAGCATGGACGCCATATATCTCGTTTCATGGCAGTCGGGGCAAGGCGCTGTCCGCCCCGAAGCGAGCGCCGTGACGCCTGTACCCTGTTGAACACAAGTGGATTTCCGGGTGACGCCTGGCGGTCTGGCCGGCGTGTCCTGCAAGTGCAACACCATGTGATGTGTGAAAATGCTGCGCCTGGCGTGGCCGTTATTCGTTCCGCCGGCAACGGCACACACGGGGGCGGGACGCATGCGGCGTCAGGTGGCGGTCGTTCCGGCTGGCAGCGGCAGGATGACGGTGCAGGCGGCGTTGCAGTCCGCATAGACCGTCGCTGAACCGGGTGTGCCTGCTGCGTCGAAACCGGGAATTATGCGGTTTCAGGCATCCTTGCCCCGCCTGCCCCAGACTGCGTACACCGGATCCGACAGCCGGAGCTGGTCGGCGTATTTGTCGTCGGCCGGGCGCGGATAGCCACGCACCGATTCCGTGCCCAGGTTGCCGAAGGCGTCCGCAGCACGCAGGAATTCCAGTACCAGGGCCATCCGCTCGAAGGGGTGCAGGTCGCTCCACAGGGCAATGGCCTTGGTCGGGAACCAGCGTTCGGTGAAGGTGAAAATGCACGGCGCCCCCGGTTTCAGTACGCGTCCCAGCTCGCGCAGCACCTCCACCGGCCGGGTCAGGTATTCGATGGAGGCGGTACAGACAGCCGCATCGAAGGTATGCGCGGGCCATGGCAGTACCGGCGCGGCATTGAGGTCGTGCACCACGCGCTCGCGCAGCTGCGCATTCTGCGCCAGTTCCTCCGCGTTCATGCCCAGTCCCGAGACCCGCAGGTCGCCGATTTCTGCCGGCAGGTGCGATACCCAGCTGCTCATCAGGTCGAGCACCCGCATGCCGGGCGCGAGCAAGCGCTGGTACAGCGCCGTGATGATGCCGGTCGCGGTGCGATCGAGATGGTGCACCAGCCGCGGCCGGGCGTAGAACTGCGCATCGTCGCGCGGATCCATGCGCGCGAACGGTGCGCCGGCGAACCAGTCCGTCGCGCCGGGCGGGTACAGCGTTTCCAGGCCGACACCGGCGGCGAGCATGTCCATGAGCGGGTCGTTGCAGCGCCCGCCGTGTTCGGATGCACTGCCGAGCCGGCGGTCTATACGTGCAGACACCGCAAGGGAATACTCCGCGAGCGGGTGGTTGAGATCGAGTACGACCGCAGTGTCAGCAAGCGCCGCGATGCGCAGTGGCTGCACGTTTCCCGCATGGATGTCCGCCGTGCCGGCCGCGATGTAGCGGGGGTAGTGGCGACCGCGGTGAATACGGATCTGCGGACCACTGCTGCGTGCGAGCCTGAGTGCACTCAAGGGGACACGGTGCAGGTTGCGCTCCGAGTACGGCGGCACGAGTTCGCCACCGGCGAATTCCTCACCGACCCATTCGCCGGTACTGTCCGGCAGTCGCAGTGACAGGGTGCCCGGCAGGATGTCGCGCCAGAAGTTGATTCTCTCGAAGTACTGGCGGTTGCGATGTGCGATGCCGTCCTGCTGCCAGTCGATGCGCAGCTCCACTGCCGCCAGCTCGGACGCGGCGCTCATGCGGTTGCCAGTGCCATGCGCGCGGGGCGTGACGGCTGCGCCGGCTCGGCGGGCCGCATATCAGTCCTGCGCATGATCCGGTTCCAACTCGATGTAGAACGTCGACAGGACCTGCTCCTGCTGCCGGCGTGCGGGCCGGGTCTGGCGCAGGCGGGCCTCCACGCGTGCTGCATCGATGACCTGGCGGTCGATGATTTCCGGATACAGCCGGAACTGCTGCGCGAGTTTGAGCGGCTGGATACGCGCATGCTGTTCGAAGGCGGCGCGGGTATCCGCGTCCAGTGACGGCAGCAGCAACTGCCACGGGGCCTGCCAGCGGATGAAGTCCTCGAGCAGCTGGCGATGTGCCGCGTCATGACGGGTGGTTTCGATCAGGTTGACGGGAAAGGCGTCCGCCGCAAGGGCGCGCCGCGCGAGCCCGCCTGGCAGGTTGACGCCATCCAGTCCGCTGCCGCTTCCGTCCTCCCGGCGCCGGAACACCTGGGCGGCCGGTTGCGGACCGGCGCAGGCATTGATGTAGTTCCCCAGGTGATCGGCGACGGCGCCGGGTGTCCCGGTATCGAGCCCGAGCCGGGTGGCGACCGCGGAGGTGAAGGTATGCCGGCAGTTCTGCCCTGGCAGCCACCGCAGCGGCTGGCTGCGGTCGAGGTCGGCCGCCGTCAGGGCGCTGTCCAGCAGCACCAGCGGACGCGCCTGTGTGTCCAGCAGCCACAGCTCGAAGTGATCGCGGAACGGGAACGGCACCTGATCGTGGATCTCGAGCAGGTGTTCGAAGACCGCCTGTCCCAGCTGCTCCATGAGCCGGAAATCCTCGGACGGGTAGATCGGTCCGCGCCGCAGGCCGGTCTGCTGCGACCAGGCACCAAAGCGGATGTCGCTGACCTGCAGCCGGCCATCGCCCGCCTGGTCCTCCAGCAGCCCCTCGTTGCTGACATAGATATCCCAGTGCTCACCGTCGGCTGTGACGGCATCGGCGCTGCGGTAGCGCACGCAGTTCATGCTGCCGCGAAAGGGGTTGAGCATGCGCTGTGAGTAACATTCGAACGGCATCGTGCCGGCACGCCTCTCAGGCCTCGATTGCGCTATGCTACACCAGTCCGGCTGCGCTTGTCCGGCAGCGCATCACCTGAACCCGAAAGCTCCTCCCGTGCACGGATTCGATATGCCCGTACTGCGACTCGACAAGGTGTCTTTGGCCTTCGGCCACCGGGCGTTGCTCGACCGGGTCGATTTCGAGCTGCGCCGGGGCGAGCGCGTGTGCCTGGTCGGGCGCAACGGCGAGGGCAAGTCCTCGCTGCTGCGTGTGATCGACGGCGAGCAGGCCGCCGATGAGGGCACGGTGTGGCTGCGCCCGGGGCTGCGGATAGCCGCGCTGGCGCAGGAGGTCACGCTGGACAGCCAAGCGCCGGTCTTCGACGTCGTGGCCGCCGGGCTCGGCGCGCTGGCCGGGGTGGTTTCAGCCTACCACCATGCTGCGCACGCCCTCGGCCAGCAGGGGGATGCGGCCGCCATGACGCGCCTGGCCGCCCTGCAGCAGGAACTGGAAGCGCAGGGTGGCTGGCTGCTGGAGCAGCGTGTGAACAGTGTGCTGTCACGCCTGCAGCTGGATGGCGAGACCGCCTTCGACACGCTGTCCGGCGGCTGGCGGCGGCGCGTGTTGCTGGCCCGGGCGCTGGTATGCGCACCGGACATCCTGTTGCTGGACGAGCCGACCAACCACCTCGACATCGAGGCCATCACCTGGCTGGAGGATTTCATGGTGGATTTTCCCGGCGCCTTGCTGTTCATCAGCCATGACCGCGCGTTCGTGCGCCGGCTGGCGACCCGCATCGTCGAACTCGACCGGGGGCAGCTGGCATCGTGGCCCGGCGACTACGACGACTACCTGCGCAGGAAGGCCGCGCAGCTGGAGGTGGAGGAACGTCATAACGCCCAGTTTGACCGCAAGCTTGCGCAGGAGGAAGCCTGGATACGGCAGGGCATCAAGGCGCGCCGTACCCGCAACGAGGGGCGGGTGCGGGCGCTCGTCGCGCTGCGCGAGGAGCGCCGGCAGCGGCGTGAGCGCGGCGGCACTGCCGAGCTGCAGCTCGACGCGGGCGAAAAATCCGGCCGGCTGGTCTTCGAGGCGGAGCATGTCAGCGTGCATTTCGGGGCGCGTGTCGTGCTTGCGGATTTTTCCGCCACGATCCTGCGCGGTGACCGGGTCGGCATCATCGGTCCGAACGGGGCCGGCAAGACGACCCTGATCCGCACGTTGCTGGGCGAGCAGCAGCCGACGCACGGTCGGGTGCGGCGCGGCGCGCGTCTGCAGGCCGCCTATTTCGACCAGCAGCGCGCGCAGCTCGATCCGGACAAGCCGGTGCTGGACAGCGTTGCCGAAGGCAGCCGCCGGGTCACGGTGAATGGCCGTGACCGGCACGTCGCCGGGTACCTGCGTGATTTCCTGTTCCCCCCCGAGCGGCTGCAATCACCGGTGCGCTCTCTGTCCGGCGGCGAGCGCAACCGCCTGCTGCTGGCGCGACTGTTCGCGCAGCCCGCCAACCTGCTGGTGATGGACGAGCCGACCAACGACCTCGACGTGGAGACGCTGGAACTGCTCGAGGAACTGCTGCTGGACTATCCCGGTACGCTGCTGCTGGTCAGCCACGACCGTGCCTTCCTCGACAATGTAGTCACCAGCACGCTGGTGTTCGAGGGTGACGGTGTGGTCAATGAATACGTGGGCGGGTATTCGGATTGGCTGCGCCAGCGTGCCCCGGCAGGGCAGGCGCAGCCCGTGGTGCCGGCCACGCCAGCGGCGCAGCCGGCACGGGAACAGCCGCGGCGCGAGACACCCGCTGCCCCGGGCCGGCCGGCCAAGCTGTCCTTCAAGGACCAACGTGAGCTCGATGCCTTGCCGGCGCGTATCGAGGCGCTGGAGGCCGAGCAGGCCGGGCTGCAGCGGACGGTCAGCGACCCGGCGTTCTACCGGCAGGACGGCCCGTTGATCGGTACGACGCTGGCGCGATTGGAGGCCGTCGGGGCTGAGCTTGAGGCGTGTTATGCGCGCTGGGCGGAGCTGGAGGGCTGAACGGTGCGCGCTTCAGGCGCGCGAGATGTATTCGCCGCTGCCGGTATTGACCTTGATGAGCTCGCCTGCGGTGAGATATTCGGGCACCTGCACCACCAGCCCGGTGCTGAGCGTGGCGGGCTTGGTACGCGAGGAGGCCGATGCGGCCTTCATGCCCGGCGCGGTCTCGCTGATCGGCAGCACCACGGTGGCCGGCAGCTCGATGCCGAGGATGAGTCCATCGGCGATGATGGCGAGCACACCTTCGAGCTCCTCGGTAAGGTATTGCAGCTCTTCCTCGAGGGCGTCCGCGGCGAGCGTGTACTGATCGTAAGTCTCGCGATCCATGAAGGTGCAGCCGTCGGCGTCGCGGTACAGGTATTGCACCGGCCGGCGGCTGAAATCGACCGGCTGGATGATGTCGTCTCCCTTGAAGCGGTTTTCGTACTTGGCCCGGGTGACGATATCGAAACCGCGTGCCTTGTAGAGCGTGCTGCCGCTGCGCGACGACGGACTCTGCACGTCGAGTGCCTTGATGATGATCTTGCGGCCATCGACGTCGATGACCATGCCTTTCTTCAGCTCGCTCGCCTTCATGACCGGGCGGGCGCCTAGCCGTGGTGATGCCCGTGCGGGCCATGCACGTGGCCGTGCTCCATTTCCTCGGCGGTGGCCTCGCGAATCTCCATCACCTTGACGTCGAAATTGAGCTGCACGCCGGCGAGCGGATGATTGCCATCCACCGTGATGGTGTCCTGCTCGACCTTGGCGATCGAGACCACGATCATGTTGCCATCGGGGCTCTGGGCATGGAACTGCATGCCGGGCTGAATATCCGTATCGGTGGGAAACATGTCGCGCGGGACGGCCTGGACCCGTTCGGCGTCGTGCAGGCCGTAACCCTGCTCGGGCGGTATGGACACGGAGAATTCGTCACCGGCGGTCTTGCCCGTGAGCGCATCCTCCAGACCGGGTATGATGTTGCTGGCACCGTGCAGGTAGCAGAAGCTGCCGTCGCTCGACTGGTCGATGATGTTGTCGTCGTTGTCCTTCAGCGTGTAGGCGATGCTGACCACGCGATTGTTTGCTATCTGCATGTGCGGCTCCTGTTAGGAATAGACTGCGGCGGGAATGCGGCGTAATCCCGGCATGTTAACACAACCCGTTGTCAGGTGGGTGAAAACGCCATCAAAATCGGGGGATTGGGCGGGACGGACGGTATGGACTGGCAGGTCTACATCATTCTTTGTACGGACGATTCGCTCTATACCGGTATCACCAACGATATCCAGCGCCGGTTCCGGCAGCATGACGACGGGCGCGGCGCGAAATATTTCCGCGGACGCCGGCCGCTGCGGATCGTCTACCTGGAGAGCGGGCACGACCGGCGCAGCGCCAGCCGGCGCGAAGCGGCCATCAAGAAACTGACGCGGTTCGGCAAGCTGCAGCTGATCGCCAGGTGCCGCGCTGCCGCGCACCCGCGCGGCGGCGTCATGTAGCGCCGGTGCCGGCCGGATGCCCGTGCTGTAAGGCTCAGCCGTGATCCGCCTCCGGCGGGGTGGCGTCCCCGGCACCGGTGCCGGGATGGGGCGGGCGGCTGCGCAGGACTTTCTTCTTCGGCTCCAGGGTGAACCAGTCGTCGCTGGTAATGGCGTGGAAATAGTCGGCTTCCTCGATCAGCAGCTTCGACGCCGCCGCGGGCACGGCTGCGATCTCGACCCGCACACCTTCCGATTTCAGGTGGCTCACGAGCTCGACGTAGTCCGAGTCACCCGACATGATGATGATGGTGTCGACCTTGTTGGCAAGCTGCGTGGCCTTGATCGAAAGCGGGATATCCGCGCTCTTGTGGCAGGGTCGCACCGAGCCGTGGTAGTTGGCGTGCAGGCGCTCGCGCAGCTTGGCCGAGATTTGTCTGCCCTCGCGAAAGTACACCAGTCGGTTGAGCGCGCGGTTGCCCAGCAGCCTGGGGACCAGCGTGTCGAAATTGAGCATGGTGTTCGGCCGGTTCGTTTCGGCGTGGATGCTGCGCTCCATATTGTTGCCGTCGACGAGGATGGCGACGGACTGGCTGATCAGGACCTGCGGTATCTCGCTGTTTGCCATGGTGCTGTCCGGCGGCTGTCGGTTTGCGCCGCGCTCGCGCTGTACAATGCACAGATAGCCTGGGAATTTCAATGTCAATCACGAGGTGGAATCATGACGGGAATCGCGCTGTTGCTGCATGTCTGGAGTGCAGTGATCTGGGTCGGCGGAATGTTTTTCGCGTGGATGGTGCTGCGGCCGGTGGCGGCCGCCCAGCTGGAGGCGCGCGCGCGGCTGCAATTGTGGGAGGGGGTCTTCCGCCGCTTCTTCCCATGGGTCTTCGCCGCGATCGCCGTCCTCCTCGCCACCGGTTACGGCATGATCCTGCTGTCCTTCGGCGGCTTTGACCACGTCGGTCTGCATGTGCATGTGATGCACTGGAGCGGTTACGCGATGATACTGATTTTCCTGCACGTCTACTTCGCGCCGTTTCGGCGGCTGCGCCGGGCGGTGGCCGCAGCGGACTGGCCGGCCGGGGGACGGCAGCTGGCGCAGATACGCCGTCTGGTCGGCATCAATCTGCTGCTCGGCCTGCTGGTCGTGGCGGTTGCCGCGGGTGGCCGTTACCTGCCCGGCTGATCCGGCTTGCGGGGTGCGGTAGTGCCGACTACAGTGAAATCATGTTGTATGTTGACGGAAACGGCGCGGACGTGCGCAAGGAGCATAACGTGATCGACCTGAGAACTTTCCGGAAGGACGCGAATCCCGGGTTTCCGCATGCACCCCATGACTGGACGGTTTCGGCGGCGCAGCGGACGGCAGCCACCGAAGGTCTGCGTCTGAACGATGACCACTGGCTGGCGGTGCGGGCGCTGCAGGAGTTTTTCGCACGGCACGATGCAGGACCACCGGTCAACCCGCGCGAGCTGCACGACGCCCTGGAAGAGAAATTCCACAGTGAGGGCGGTATGAAATATCTCTACCGCCTGTTTCCGGGCGGACCCGTGGCACAGGGCTGTCGCCTGGCCGGCCTGCAACCGCCGGCGGGCAGCGTGGACCGCGGCTTCGGCAGCGTGCAGTAGACTGCGCCGGGCCTGTCACCGACAGGGTTAACGAGCCGCAGGCTCCTGTTGCGGGCAAATGGCGCCCATTGCTTTCGAGAAGGCGTGCCGGAGGCGTTCCGGATCGCGGTCGGCCGCTGCGGAGTGGTGCTCTTGGTCCCGGGAATCCGCCCGGTGTGCGGGCCCGGGGCGCGTAGTGTGTTTATTCACCCGGCTGTGCCGCCGGGCGTCATTCCGTACCGAGGCTCGCGCACGCGACTGTGCGTAACCGGCGCATCCCGTTGCGGTTTTCAAGAGAGGTCTGGCAGCGCATCCCGCGGGGGTTGGCGGCTGCGCCGGGATGCAGCGCGAGGGTGGGTTGCGTGGGAAGGCGGGTACACCCGTGGGCCGGTCAACGTCCCATCCTGCCGCTGGGCAGGGTAGGGCGCGTTGCCGGCCCCGGCCGGATCAGCCCTTTTTGTTGGACTGTCCCGCCCGTTTGGCCACCTTGGCCTGCATGCATTCCTCGATATAGGCATCATGTTTCGCGGCATCCAGCTCGGAGGCGATGAAATCGCTGATGCAGTCGACCTTGTCGTCGACGTCACGGGGATCGGTGGTTGCCTGAACGACCGCCGCCTGGCTTGCGCCTGCAGTGGTAAGGGCGGCGGCGAACAGCATGGTGCTGAATTTCATGTTTGCTCCTGGCAGACCATGCGGTCTGTGCGTCATGCGGGCAACTGCCCGCAAGGGCAATTATTAAGGTGCGCCACCCGCCGCAGTAAAATGAATTTTTTTCATCCTCACCATGCAGGAAACTGCTCGTGCACCCGGTCGGGTCCGCCGCTGCCGGCCGCCCGGGGCGGGGCGTGACGGGGACGGGACGCACGCCGGAATCTGCGGTACCATGCGCGCATGCAGACCCTGACACATGCCGCCGCGGCGCCGGGACGATGAAACCCGGTCCCGTACTACTGGTGATCTTCGACGGGTTCGGCCTCAATCCGAGCCGTGCCCACAACGCCTGGGCGCTCGCGCGCACCCCGCATCTCGACCACTATTTCGCCAGCTGGCCGCACAGTGTGCTGCAGGCATCCGGCCGCGCCGTGGGGCTGCCCGACGGCCAGTTCGGCAATTCCGAGGTCGGTCATCTCACGCTCGGCTCGGGGCGTATCCTGGAACAGGATCTGGTGCGTATCGCCAATGCCTTGTACGACGGCCAGCTGGCGCACAATCCGGTCTGGGAACAGCTGCTGCGGGATGCCCGGCGCGTGCATCTGGTCGGCATGGTGTCCGACGGCGGCGTGCATTCCCACATCGAGCACCTGTTCGGTCTGCTCGACCTGCTGCACGAGCGGGGTGTCGAGCCGGTGCTGCACATGATCACCGACGGCCGCGACACCGCACCCCAGGCCGCGCTGGAATATCTGCGACGTCTGGAGGACAAGCTGATGCGCCTGGGCAAGGGCCGCATCGCCACCGTGTGCGGCCGCTACTGCGCGATGGACCGTGCCAAGCACTGGGATCGCACAGAGCGCGCCTGGCGCTGCCTGGTGCGGGCCGACGGGCTGAACGCCGATTCGCCGCGGGCCGCCATCGAGTCGGCCTACGCCCGCGGCGAGGGCGACGAGTTCATCCAGCCCACCGTCATCCAGGGCTTCCGCGGCATCGCGCCGGATGAACCGGTGCTGTGCTTCAATTTCCGCAGTGACCGCATGCGCCAGCTGGCAGCCGCCTTCGGCCTGGCCGACTTCGATGGCTTCGCGCGCGGCGGCACCGTCCTGCAGCGCCTGGTGTGCATGACGGAATACGACGCCTGCTACCCGTTCCCCGTGCTGTTCAAACCGCAGTCGCCGCAATGGGTGCTGGCGGAGGTGATCAGCGCCGCCGGGCTGCGCCAGCTGCATTGCGCGGAAACCGAAAAGTATCCGCACGTCACCTATTTCTTCAACGGCGGCCGGGAGCAGCCCTATCCGGGGGAGGAGCGCACCATCGTGCCGTCCCCCAAGGTCGCGACCTACGACATGCAGCCGGAAATGAGCGCATCCAAGGTCGCGGACAAGCTCATCGAGGCCATCACGGGCGGGCAGCACGATTTTATCGTCACCAACTTCGCCAACACCGACATGGTCGGGCATACCGCCCGGCGCGAGGCCGTGATCAGGGCGGTGGAGACCATCGACAACGAGAGCCACCGCGTCTTCCGTGTCGCACTCGAGCGCGGCTGGCGTATCCTGCTGACCGCCGACCACGGCAACTGCGACGAGATGGTGAATCCCAATACCGGCGAGCCCCATACGCAGCACAGCGAGTATCCCGTACCGTTCCTGATCATGGGCGCGGGGCCGGTGCGCCTGGGGACCGGGCGCGGCCTGGCGGACATCGCACCCACCATCCTCGACCTGCTTGGCCTGCCGCGGCCTCCCGAGATGACCGGGCGCAGCCTGATTTTGAAAGACGGACTGTTGTGAACCGGAGGCAGTCATGACCGACACCCGCGACCCCGCCATAGCCGTCCTGGCGCACAACCCGGCGCTGGACATCAGCTACGAGGTGGCGCAGCTGGTCGCCGATCGCAAGGTGCGCGCCGAGCGCACCCGGTACTACCCCGGCGGCAACGGCATCAATGTCGCCCGCGCGCTGGCCGAGCTGGCCGTCCCGTTCAGCTGCTGCAGCGTGATCGGCGGCGAGAGCGGCGACCTGCTGCTGCGCCTGCTCGGTGGCCGGCTCGGCGACCATCACACCATTTTCCAGGTGGCGGGCGAGACACGGGTCAACGCCACCATCCAGCAGAAGTCACCCCCGACCCAGTACGAGGTGGACAGCTGCGGGCCCGAGATACCCGCGGCCGTGCTGGACGACATCGACCGCTGTTTCCTTGCCGCCTGCGGCCAGGGCTACGGCGTCCTGACCGGCTCGAATCCGCCCGGGGTGCCGGATTCGCACCGGCGCGGGCTTGCGGAACGCATCAGGGAGCAGGGCGGCAGGGCGGTGGTCGACGCCTATGGCCCGGTGCTGCAGGAGGTTCTCCAGGCACAGCCCTACCTGCTGCGGTTGAACCGCTACGTCCTGGAGATGACCACCATGCGGCGTCTGGAGAGCATCGAATCGGTTGCCGCCGCGGCACGCGAACTGCAGCAGCGCGGTATCGAGCAGGTCTGCATCTCGCTCGGTCCCGACGGCGCCATCCTGGTGCAGTCCGGCAACAGTTACCATTGCGCCGCGCCGCGCATGCACGTGCAGTCGACGGTGGGTTGCGGCGACGCGCTGCTGGCGGGGCTGGT
This sequence comes from Pseudomonadota bacterium, assembly GCA_041395565.1. Taxonomy (NCBI): domain Bacteria; kingdom Pseudomonadati; phylum Pseudomonadota; species Pseudomonadota bacterium. Next base: position 320,715 of record JAWLAI010000004.1, read on the forward strand.
CAGCGCGGCCGCGCGCGGCGCGAATGCCCAGGACATGCTCAGGCTCGGCGTCGCCTGCGGCAGCGCCACCGCTGCGCATGCCGGGACCGAACTGTTCAGCAGCGCGGAACTGGAGCCGCTGATCGCCCGCCTCGAGGTGACTGCCCTGGATGTCTGAGTCGGGCTGTTCACGCCTGCGGTGACGGAATCCCGGCTGCAGGCGACCTCCGGAAGTTGACTGATCTCAAGACTGCGGTATACCGGATAGGCTATACTGCAGTAGCTTGGCGGCACTCTCGCCAGCCAGGCGTGCACCAACCGGGGGGGAGTGCATCCATGGCCGACAAGAAGCGCGCGACCGTTCAGGTCGCTACCAATGACATCCTCAATGCCAGGAACAGCCTGGAGCTGATGGTGCTCGAATATGGCAACGTCCACATCGAGACGCTGGGTCAGTTGCTGTCGCTGACCCGCACCGTGGAGATCGAGTACTCGCATCTCTGCGCCCATCGCCTGTGCAACTAGGGGTTATCGCGCGGCTCCCCGATAACCCCGGCGTCGCGTAGAGCCAATCACTCGTCCCCGCGAGCGGGGGCTGCCAGACTCAGTATTACTGCCGGCTGCGCTGTCTGCCTGCGGCGGATGCGGCATTGCGCAGCGCCGCGCGCGAAGGCGACTCGCGCCGCGGCTGGCGGATGCAGCCGGAGCCAAGTCTTGCGGATTACAGACGCCTGCGCAGGCTGAAGCAACCGTTGCTAGAGCCAGCGCATCAATCCGCATTCGAGCGGGTGGCTGAGCAGGTGATGGCAGGGGTAGTAACGTATCCGGAACTGCTGCAGACCACCGGCGGAACAGCCATTGTCGACATCGAACAGGTCACAGCGGTACAGCGTGGTACCGTCGGCACGGTCGCCGGCCAGGTAGAACAGCCGCCGGTGGGTGATCTCGAAGTTTCCGTCCTCGTCGCTCCGGCCGAGCACGCATTCGACCACCACATCCTCCGGCTGCAGGCCGTCGAGCGTCAGCGCCACTTCGAATGAGAGTATCTCACCGGCCTGTATCGATGCCGGTACCGGCGTGACCAGCTGTCCGTGCACGGCCGGCCAGGACCGGGCAACCGTCTGCTTCCAGGCAGCCAGCTCGCGCGCGCCCGTTGCCGCGTTCGCACTCAGGCGCCGGCCCTCGCGGGCCGCCGGCGCGTAGGACTGTTGCAGGTAGTCGGTGGCCATGCGGATGGTGTTGAAGCGTGGCAGGATGGTCTTCATGGAGGCGCGTGCGATGCGCAGCCATTCATCGGAATAGCCTTCCCCGTTGTGGGTGTAGTAGGCGGGGATGACCTGGTACTCGAGGATGTTCATGAGTTCGGCCGCCTCGAGCTGCTCGCGGGTCTCGCGGTCGAATTCGGGGTGGGGTGTGATGGTCCAGCCGTTGTTGCCGTTCCAGGCCTCCGCCCACCAGCCGTCGGCGACGCTGAGGTTGATCGCGCCATTGATCGCCGCCTTCATGCCGGAGGTGCCGCAGGCCTCCATCGGGTACTCCGGGGTGTTGAGCCAGACGTCGACACCGGGCAGCAGCTCGCGTGTCATCGACAGGTTGTAGTTTTCCAGCAGGATGATCCGGCCGAGGAATTCGGGGCGCAGGCTGATCTCGAAGATCCGGCGCAGCAGCGCCTGCCCGGGCTGGTCGTTGGGGTGGGCCTTGCCGGCAAACACCAGCGTCACCGGCCGTTGCGGATCGTTGACCAGACGCGCCAGCCGTTCCAGGTCGCGGAAGATCAGGCCGGCACGCTTGTAGGTCGCGAAGCGGCGCGCGAAACCGATCATCAGCGTGTTGATGTTGCGCGGATTCAGGTGCGCGGTGAGCCGGTTGGCCAGCGAGCGGGTGCGCGCGCAGCGCTCGTATTGCTGCAGTGCGCGTGTGCGGATGTCGTCGATGGCGGCGGCCTTGAGCAGCTGGCGCACGCTCAGGAAGACGTGATCGGGGATCTCGTCGATGAAGGTGTCCCAGAACTGGATGTCGGTCAGCTTCGCGCGCCAGCCGCCGCCCATGTACATCTCGAACAGCGCGACCCAGGAGCGCGCCAGGTAGGTGTCGACGTCGGCGCCGTTGGTGACGTAGCCCATGGGATTTTCCGCGACGTCGATCTCGGGCCAGGCATAGGCCTCCATCTCGGCCGCCACGTCGCCGTGGATGCGGCTGACGCCGTTGCGGAAACGCGAGCCGCGCACGGCCAGCGAGGTGGTGCTGAAGCCGTTCGGGTCGCGCGGGTTCGCGCCCAGCGCCAGGAACCGGGCCTCGTCGATTCCGAGATCATGCGGGGCGGTGCGGAAATAGTTGCGCATCTGGCCGTGATCGAAGACGTCGTGGCCGGCCGGCACCGGCGTGTGCGTGGTGAAGGCCGTGGCGGCGGCCACCTGCTCCAGTGCCGCCGCGAAGTCCATGCCGCCGACGATCAGTTCGCGGCAGCGCTCGAGGATCTGGAACGCGGCATGGCCCTCGTTGATATGCCACACCGTCGGCGCGTACTGCAGCGCCCGCAGGGCGCGGACGCCGCCGATGCCCAGGATGATCTCCTGCTGGATGCGCATTTCGCGGTCGCCGCCATAGAGCTGCGCGGTCAACTGGCGGTCCGCCGGGGTGTTAACCTCGACATCGCTGTCCAGCAGCAGCAGGCGGATATGGCCGACGCGCGCTTCCCACACGCGCAGTACCAGGCTGCGTCCCGGCAGGTCGATCCGAACCTGCACTTCGGCGCCATTGCCGTCGCGTGCCGGCGCCACCGGCAGGTCGCAGGGATCGCTGTGCTTGTAGTCCGCGATCTGGTTGCCGTTGCAATCCAGGCGCTGGGTGAAATAGCCCTGCCGGTAGAGGATGCCGATGCCGATGAAGGGCACCCAGAGGTTGCTCATGGCCTTGCAGTAATCGCCGGCCAGGATGCCGAGTCCGCCGGCATAGATGGGCACGCTTTCGTGGAAGCCGTATTCGGCGGAGAAGTAGGCGACCAGGTCGTGCTGCGGGTCGAGAAAACGGTCGATGCGCGTGCTCGGCATCTGCTCCAGGTAGGTGTCGTAGCCGGACAGGGTCTGCCGGTACTCGGTGAGCAGGATCGGATCTTCCGCGGCCTGGTTGATGCGGTCCTGGCGCAACCGGCGCAGGAACACCCGCGGGTTGTGATTGCAGGCATCCCAGCATTCCGGGTCGAGGTGGCGGAACAGGCGCCGCACGCCGCGATTCCAGCTGTAGTAGAGGTCGTTACCCAGCTCGCCAAGCCGCTCGAAACGCCTGGGCAGGGTGGCCTGGATCTCGACGCTGAAGTGGGTTCCCTTGCGAGTCTTCTTATTCATGGCATCACCGGGTCGGATCAGTTGGAGGCGGGGCGTTTCAGGGTTCGGCTTCCATCACGATGTAAGCCGTCGGGCATTCGTGCGCGCACAGGCCGCAGCCCTTGCAGAAATCGTAATCGAATACGTAGTACGAACCGTCCTCGACCGGAGTGCGTGTCTTCAGCACGGCGACATCCGGACACAGGGTCCAGCAGTTGTCGCAGGCCAGGCAATTGCCGCAGGACAGGCAGCGGTGCGCCTCGCCCGTGGCCTGCTGGCGCGCCAGCCCGCCAATGACCTCGGCCTCGCCGCTGCGTTCGGCAACCGGCAACACCGGGGCATGTATCCGTGCCTGGGGTTCGAAATAGTTCAGGTTAAGCAGGGCGGGGTCGATGGGCGCGACGCTGCGGTCGTCCGGATCGTTCCGCTGCTGCAGGTCGCGCGCGATCGCGAGCGCCGCGCGCCGGCCGTCCCCGATCGCGGCGCTGACCGAGCCGCTGCCGCCGCGGGCATCGCCGCCCGCGTACAGCCCCGGATGACCGGCGCTGCGACCATCCGCGCTGACACTGAGAAAATCATGCTGTCCGAGTACGGCGCCCAGGCCGTCGCTGGCGACCACCTGGCCTATCGCCGGGATGACCTGCTCCACGTGCAGCAACGACTCGGTACCCTCGAACGAAACGAAGCGCAGGGTGCCGTCGCGCTCGCGCAGTTCCTTGCGGTGCACCAGCTCCAGTCCGACCACCTGTTCGCCGCGCAGCACCAGGCGCTGGACGCCGCGGTGTTCGTGGAAGATCACGCCTTCCTCCATGGCCTGTCCGATCTCGCGCGCGATGGCCGGCATGACGTCGGCCGGCTGTTCCGTCCCGGCCTGCGGCAGCGACTGGTGCGTGACCACGTGTACTTCCTTCACCCCCGAGTGCTTGAGGACACGCGCCAGGTCGATGGCGGTATTGCCGCCGCCGATGACGGCGGCGCTCGACCAGCCGGGGATGGAGCCGACGTCCACCCAGCGCTTGAGCAGGTCGAGACCGACGTGCAGGTCGCGGGGTGTGGCGCCGTCGATATCCCAGTCGCGGCCGCGCTGGGTACCCGGGCCCAGGAAGACCGCGGCATAGTTACCGCGCAGTTCCTCGAGCGAGAAATCGCGGCCCAGCCGCTGGCCGGGCCGGAAGGCGATGCCGCAGGCGAGCAGGCGTTCGAGCTCGCCGTCCAGCACGTTGCGCGGCAGGCGGTAGGGCGGCAGGGCGCTGCGCAGCAGCCCGCCGGCCACCGGCAGGGCCTCGAACAGGTCCACTTGGTAACCCTGCCGGGTCAGCTGCCAGGCTGCGGACAGGCCGGCCGGCCCGCTGCCGATGACCGCGACCGACTGCTCGTGGTGCATGTTAGCGGGCGCGGGATAATCCCAGCCGCCGGCGTTGGCCTGGTCGCCCAGCCAGCGTTCCACGTGGTGGATGGCGATGGCTTCGTCGAAGTGCCCGCGATTGCAGGCCTGTTCGCAGGGGTGGTGACACACCCGGCCGGTCACTGCGGGCAGCGGATTGACCGCAACGACGGTTTCCCAGGCTTCGCGGTAGCGTTCCTCGGCGACCAGCGCGAGCCAGGCCTGGCCATCCTCGCCGGCCGGGCAGGCGGCATGACAGGGCGCCGGGCGATGCAGGTGCACCGGACGCTCCATGCGCCAGCTGCCGGTGTGATTGCGCAGCGACGTGGCGGGATGCGCGAACGCGCCGCGGGTCAGTTTCAGGCCCATCGCATGCCCCCACGCCGCACGGTGTCGGCACCCTCGCTGTCGCGGTCGTCCGGCCGCGTGCCGCGCAGGTTGTACAGTTCGATGTTGTGGTCGGCCAGCGCCTGCAGGTGTTCGAGCTCCTCGCGGGCGCGGTCGTTGTCGGCGAACAGGTGCCGGAAGCGGTTCTGCAGCCGCAGGTAATCGGTGACCGGGCGCACGCTGCGCAGCGGCATCGCGCCGGCGAGGCGGCCGCGCTCCAGCTCGATGATCGGGAACAGCCCGGTCTGCACGGCCAGCCGCGCCACCTCGATGCTGAGCGCCCCGTCGTGGCCCCAGCCGAGCGGGCAGGGGGAATGGATGTGCAGGAAGGTCGGGCCGTCGATGGCGAGTGCGCGCCGTACCTTCTTGCGGATGTCCGACGGGTAGGCCACCGAGCTGGTGGCGGCGTAGGGGATGTGGTGCGCGGCCACGATCGACACGATGTCCTTCTTGAGGTGGCGTTTGCCCATGCGCGCCTTGCCCGAGGGCGAGGTGGTGGTGACCGCGGCATGCGGCGTCGAGCTGGAACGCTGGATGCCGGTGTTCATGTAGGCCTCGTTGTCGTAACACACGTGCAGCACGTTGTGACCGCGCTCCAGCATGCCGGACAGGGCCTGAAAGCCGATGTCGAAGGTGCTGCCGTCGCCGCCCATGGAGATCACGCGCGTGGTGCGCTTGCGGCTTTTCAGTGCCGCCTCCATGCCGGCAGCCACGGCCGGCGCATTCTCGAACAGGGAGTGCAGCCAGGGTACGCGCCAGGCCGATTCCGGCCAGGCGGTGGTGAAGATCTCGAGGCAGCCGGTCGCGTTGGCGTAGATCACGTCGGGCCCGGCGGCCTCGGTCACCAGGCGCGCGGCCAGGGCCTCGCCGCAGCCCTGGCAGGCGCGGTGTCCCGGCTCCAGGCCGGTGAAGCGTGGCTGGCCCTGGCGCAGGTCGCGCTGATTCAGGGGATCGTTTGCATCTGCCATGTCAGGTATCCGTGCCCTCAGCCTGCTGCCGGCAGCCGCTCCGGCACCAGGTCGAGGATGTCGTAGGGAATGCCGCTGCCCGCGCGCACGGCTTCGTGAATGCGCGGGTAGATGTCGAGCGGGACGTCGCGGCCGCCCAGGCCGAGGCTGAAATTGTGCACGCGCGGCGCGTCGTGCATTTCGGTCAGCGCGGCGCGCACCTCGGTGCCGACGATACCGCCGGCACCCGGTGACAGCGCGCGTTCCAGCACCACGAGATCGGTCAGTCCCGCGCAGGCCTGGCGGATGGCATCAGCGGGGAAGGGCCGGAAGGTGCGCAATGCCACCAGCCGTGTCGCCGGGAGGTTCCGGTAATGATCGTGTGCGGCTGCCAGGGTGCCGGCGATGGAGCCCAGCACCATGATCCCGATGCGTGCCTCAGGCATGTCGTGGATACACAGCAGCGGATTCTGGCGGCGATTGCACATATCCTCCCAGCCGGCGGCCGCAGCCACGATGGCCTGCTGGGCATCGATCAGCGCGCGGTGATGGTCGTAGCGCGCCTCGCTGAAGAAATCGGGTGACACCAGCGTGCCGATACTGATCGGGCGCGCGGGATCGAGCCGGCGCTCGAAGTTGAACGGCGGCAGATAGCGGTCGACCTGCTGCTGGTCGGGAATGTCCAGCACTTCCAGTGTGTGGGTGAGTGTGAAGCCGTCGACGCAAACCATCACCGGCAGCTCGGTCTGCTCGGCGATGTGGTAGGCCTGGATGGTGGTGTCCACCGCATCCTGATTGCTGGTGCAATAGAGCTGGATCCAGCCGGCATCGCGCACTGACATGGAGTCCTGCTGGTCGTTCCAGATCGACAGCGGCGCGGCCACCGCGCGGTTGGCGCAGGTCATGACCAGCGGCAGACGCAGGCCGGCGATGTTGTAGAGCACCTCGTTCATCAGCAGGATACCCTGCGAGGAACTGGCGGTGTAGGCGCGCGCGCCGGCGGCCACCGCGCCCAGCACCACGGAGGCCGCGGAAAACTCGCTCTCCACGCTGACCAGCTCGCAGTCGAGCACGCCGTCCGCGACCAGCTTCGAGAGGTTTTCGACGATATGGGTCTGCGGCGTGATCGGGTAGGCGGCGATCACCTGCGGCCGGCACAGCGCGACCGTGCGGGCCAGGGCCTGGGAACCTTCAAGCGCGTACCGCATGCGGACCCTCCTGCCAGGCACCGGCGGTGACCGCGCTGGCGGCGCGTTCGACCAGCGCCTGGTTCTGCTCCAGCACGGCGCCGCGGAAACGTTCGCCGAGCGCCTTGACCAGGGCTGCGCGCGGCAGCAGGCCGGTCAGTTCCAGGAAGGCCGACAGCAGCGCGGTGTTGGGTACCGGCCGGCCGAGGATCTCCAGGGCCAGGGCGCTGGCCGGCAACGCCACTGTGTCGCAGCCGAGCTGTGCGGACAGCTCGGCACCGGCGCGGTTGGAATTAACCAGGACCGCACCGCCGGCGCGCAGCCCTGCGGTGATGTCGGGCAGATGCAGCAGGGTGTCGTCCTGGACGATGAGAAACGCGGGCTCGCGTACCTGGCAGCGGCGCCGGATCGGACGATCCGCGATGCGCACGAAGGCCGTGACCGGCGCGCCGCGGCGTTCCGCGCCGAACGCGGGGAACGCCTGTGCATAGCGGCCTTCCTCGAAGGCCGCTGTCGCCAGCAGGTAGGCAGCGACCACGTTGCCCTGGCCGCCTCGGCCGTGGATGCGGATCTCGATCAGCTGACCGTCTGCACCCTGCGGCGGAATGCAGTGCTCGACCGGCTGCATGGCTCAGTCCGCCAGGGCCGGTTCGCGCTGCTTTTCACCCTCGATATCCAGTACCACCTGCGTCATCTTCAACACGCTGTCCGGGTTGAGCGAGATCGATTCGATACCCTGCTCGACCAGCCAGCGGGTGATCTCCGGGAAGTCGGACGGCGCCTGGCCGCAGATGCCGACGTACTTGCCGGTCTCGCGGCAGGCACGGATGGCCATTTCCATCAGCGCCAGCACGGCCGGGTTGCGCTCGTCGTAACCGGTCAGGATGCCGGAGTCGCGGTCCACGCCCAGGGTGAGCTGGGTGAGGTCGTTGGAGCCGATGGAGAAGCCGTCGCAATGCTCGAGGAACTGGCGTGCACGTACGGCGTTGGCCGGGATCTCGCACATCAGCTTGATCTTCAAACCGTTCTCGCCGCGGCGCAGGCCATGACGTGCCATCAGGCCGAGCACCAGCTGCACCTCTTCGACCGTGCGTGCGAACGGGATCATCAGCTCGAGGTTGTCCAGGCCCATCTCCTGGCGCACCTTCAGCATCGCCGCGCATTCCAGCGCGAAGCAGTCCGCGAACGATTCGGAGTGGTAACGCGAGGCGCCGCGGAAGCCGATCATGGGGTTCTCCTCGATCGGCTCGAAGGCGCGGCCGCCGAGCAGGGCGGCGTATTCGTTGGACTTGAAGTCGCTCATGCGCACCGTCACGGGCTTCGGATAGAACGCCGCGGCGATGGTGCCGACGCCCTCGGCGAGCCGATCGACGTAGTAGTCGCGCGGACTGGCGTAGCCGCGGATGCGCGGTGCGATCTCGGCGCGCACCTCGTCGGGCAGCGTGTCGTACTCGAGCAGCGCGCGCGGGTGGATGCCGATGCTGTTGTTGATGATGAACTCCAGGCGCGCGAGTCCCACGCCGCCGTTGGGCAGGGCGGAGAACTCCAGCGCCTGCACCGGATTGCCGACGATCAGCATGACCTTGGTCTTCGGCTGTGCCAGGCCGGCGAGGTTCACCTGTTCCTTGGTGTAGGGCAGGATGCCCTCGTACACGAAGCCGGTGTCGCCCTCGACGCAGGACACGGTGACCTCGGTGCCGTCGTGGATCTCGTGGGTCGCGTCGCCGGCGCCGACCACGGCGGGGATGCCGAGCTCGCGCGCCACGATGGCGGCGTGGCACACGCGGCCGCCGCGGTTGGTGACGATGGCGCTGGCGATCTTCATGACCGGTTCCCAGTCCGGGTCGGTGATGTCGGTGACCAGGACTTCGCCCGGCTGCAGGTCGTGCATGTGCGCGGCCTCGAGGATGATGCGCGCCTTGCCGGTGCCGATCTTGGCGCCGACCGCCTTGCCGGTCGAGAGCACGGGGCCGCGCGCCTTCAGGGTGAAGATGTCCTGTACGGCGCCGCTGCGCGTGGAATGCACCGTTTCCGGACGCGCCTGCACGATGTAGAGCTCACCGCTCTCGCCGTCCTTCGCCCATTCGATATCCATGGGGCGCGGCTTGCCGGCCGCGGCCGAGTAGTGCTTCTCGATGGCGACGGCATAGCGCGCCAGCGTGAGCACCTCGTCGTCGCTGATGGCGAACTGACCGCGTTCCTCTTTTTTCACCGCGACGTTGCGCGTGGCCGCGGCGGTGACCGGGTCGCGCGTGTAGATCATCTTGATGGCCTTTTCACCGAGATGGCGGCGGATGACGGGACGATGGCCGAGCGCGAGCGTCGGTTTGAAAACCAGGAACTCGTCCGGGTTGACCGCGCCCTGCACCACGTTCTCGCCCAGACCGTAGGCCGCCGTGATCATGACCACGTCGCGAAATCCGCTCTCGGTATCGAGCGTGAACATCACGCCCGAGCTGGCCAGGTCGGAGCGCACCATCTTCTGCACGCCGATCGACAGCGCGATGCTCATGTGGTCGAAGCCCTTGTCGACGCGGTAGTGGATCGCGCGGTCGGTGAACAGCGAGGCGAGTACGCGCTTGCAGGTGCGCAACAGGTGCTCGATGCCGCGGATGTTCAGATAGGTTTCCTGCTGGCCGGCGAAGGACGCATCGGGCAGATCCTCGGCGGTGGCGGAACTGCGTACCGCGACGTCGGGTTCGTCGCCGTACTCGATACCCATCTCCTGGTAGGCGGCCTGGATTTCCTCGGCCAGCAGCGGCGGCAGTTCGCCGTCCACCAGCCAGCCGCGGATCTGTGCGCCGGCGGCGGCCAGTGCATCCACATCATCCACATCGAGCTTCGCCAGCACCTCGCTGATGCGTCCTTCCAGGTTGTTGTGGGTGAGGTAGTCGCGGTAGGCCTGTGCCGTCGTCGCAAAACCGTTCGGCACCTTGACACCTTCGCCGGACAGGGCACGATACATTTCACCCAGTGAGGCATTCTTGCCGCCGACCAGCGGCACGTCAGCGATGCCGAGTTCATTGAACCGGCGGATATAGGTAAAGGATTGCATCAGAGGTGGACCTCGTTCTTTGTGTAGGGTGTGGATGGTGTACTGCGCCCCCCGCAATACATCCGACGTATGTGCCATAACATTCAATCTGCCATATTGACGGTTGTCAAACAAAATGTGATTGTAGTCGCTCCGGCGACGCGGCCTATATTAGTTGGGTTCTGCGGTGCTGACGCGGCAGAAAATGATCCACGTCAAAATGCGCTGTGGCGTTTCGCGCTAAATTCGGTGCCGAGCTTGCATCAGCGTCCCGCAGACGGGCGTTGTCATATAAATGTAACAATGGGGGAGGTTGCCAGTAACGGCCAGCAGCGACGCGTTGCGTTGCACTGGTGCGGCACTGCGTACACAGCATGATCGTAAGCGGTCAACACGTGTCCGGTCAGCGTCCATGAGCGGCGGCGGCGCGGACGCAGTCGCCACCGGCACGCGGGCACATACGCTGCTGGTCTTTCTGCTCGGCTGGCTGGCCTGGCTGCTGCTGGCCGGTACCCTCAGACTCGAAGAGGTGATTGCCGGCGCCGTGGTGTCCCTGCTGGTCACCCTGCTGTCGGGCCGTCACCTCGCCGTCTATGCCGGGGTGCGGTTCACCCCGGACGCCGTAATCCACCTGTTTGCCTTTTTGCTCGTGTTCCTGCGCGCCCTGGTGCACGCGAACATCGACATGGCGCGGCGTGTACTCTCGCCGGCGCTGCCGATTCGTCCGGCCGTGGTGCAGGTCGAGACGCGGCTGCAGTCCCCGCTGGGCCGACTGCTGCTCACGAATGCCATAACACTGACGCCGGGTACGCTGTCGATCGATGTCGAAGGCAACCTGGTGCGCGTGCACTGGGTCGATTGTCCGCCGGGCCTGGATCTGCACGGCAAGACGGCGGCCATCGTCAGCGGCTTCGAACGTCACCTGACCGGATTTCTCATATGACCCTGACCGTGCTGCAGATTATCGCGCTGTGCCTGCTCGGGGGCGGGCTGGTGCTGGGTACCATCCGCTTCGTGCTGGGACCGACCACTCCGGACCGCATCGTCGCAGCCGACACGCTGTCGATCCTGATCACCGCCAGTCTGGTGTGGCTGGCGCATCTGCTGGACAGCGGCATCTATCTCTCCATCGCCCTGGTGTTCGGTGCCCTGTCCTTTGTCGGCACCGTGGCGCTGGCACGCGCCATCGAGGGCAACCGTTCATGAGCCTGGCCGCCGACCTGTTTCTGCTGCTCGGTGCGGCGTTCTCGTTTCTCGGCGCCCTGGGTCTGATCCGCATGCCCGATGTCTACAACCGCCTGCAGGCCGGCACCAAGTCGGTCACCCTGGGTGCCATGGCCATCCTGGTCGGTATCGGCCTGTATCACCCGCAGTGGTGGTCCAACCTGCTGATGATCGGCGTGCTGGTACTCTTCACCAACCCGGTCGGATCGGCCTCCATCGCCCGCGCGGCGCTGATCGCCGGGATCCGTCCCTGGCATGTGCCGGTAAGCACGCCACAACGGCTGCCGGCCGGCGAGGGAGAGCGGGAATGACGGCCGACTGGCTCAACTGGGTGGCGTTGCTGGCCACGCTGCTGATGCTGGCCGGCGCTGTGGCGGTACTGGTGTTGCGCAATCTGCTGGCGGCCGTGGCGGCGACCTCCGTGGTCTCGCTCGGTGCGGCGGTCATCTTCGTGCTGCTGCGCGCACCGGACGTGGCGCTGACCGAGGCAGCCGTCGGCGCCGGCCTGAGCGGCGTCATCATGGCACTGTGCCTGCGCCGGCTCGGCCTGTGGCATGTGCGGCCGTATACGGCCAATCCCGAAGACGTGCAGGAGGGTGAGTGATGCGCAATACCGTGTCGCTGCTGTTCGTGGCCGGCCTGGCATTCCTGCTGTTCGTGATCGCCGGCCAGCTCGGTTTCGGCACCGCGCCCATGGTGGTCGGGCAGGGCATCAACCAGGCGGCGCCGGCCGCGGTGGGCGCCGCCAACATCGTCACCTCCGTGGTGCTCGGCTACCGCGGTATCGACACCCTCGGCGAACTGGCGATCCTGTTCACCGCCGCGACCGCCGGCGGCCTGATGCTGGGGCGTCCGCGTGCGGGCGCCGCGCACGACCCGGAGGCGGGATTCATCCTGCGCACCGCATCGGACCTGCTGTTTCCGCTGCTGCTGGTCGTGGGCCTGTTCATCATCCTGCACGGCCACCTGACACCGGGCGGCGGCTTCCAGGGCGGGGTGATCCTGGCGGCGGCCTTCTTCGTGCCGCTGCTGGCGCGGCCGGGCACGCAGTTCAAGCACGCGGGCTTCGCCGTGGTCGAGGGACTGGCCGGTGCGAGCTTCATCGTCATCGGCCTGCTCGGCCTGGTCTACGGCGGCGACTTTCTCCGGCCCCTGCTCGGGTTGGGCGAGATGGGCAGCCTGCTGTCCGCGGGTACGCTGCCGTTGCTGTATACCGCGGTCGGCCTCAAGGTCGGTGCCGAGCTGGCCGGGCTGATGGCGCATATCGCCGAGTACGAGGCGGTCGACCCATGACGGCTCCGGATCTCGGTAGCATTCTGTTCACGGGGGCCTTCGGGCTGGTCCTGATCGGCATCCTCGGTATCGTCACCTCGGCGCACCTGGTACGCATCGTGCTGTCCATCGTGCTGCTCGAGACCGGCGCCAACCTGTTGCTCATGCTGTCCGGTTACCGCGCCGGCGCGGCGGCGCCGATCATCATCGACGGCGTGGTTCCGGCCGCCATGGTCGATCCGGTGCCGCAGGCGCTGGTGCTGACCGCGATCGTCATCGGCGTCGCGGTGCAGGCCTTCATGATGACGCTGGTACTGCGCCTGCGACACGTCTACGGGACGCTCGACATCCGCGTTCTGCGCAGCCGCCTGGAACGCGACCTGGCCGCAGAGGCCGGCATCACCCGGCCCACCAGCGACGACCTGCCGGAGACGCCGGGCGTGGGCACCGCGCAGCCGCACGGAGGTGATGCCTGATGTCGCCGGTACTGATGTTCGTCCTGCCGCTGCTGGCCGCCTTCCTGCTGCCGCTCGTGGCGCGCGCCTCGGGCGCGGCCGGACGCCTGTTCGGGCCGCTGGTGCTGGCGGTGAACTGCGTGATCGGTCTGCAGGCCTGGGAGGCGGTGAGCGCACAGACCCAGGTCTTCGCCCTCGGCGGGTTCGCGCCGCCGTTCGGTGTCGTCTTCTATGTCGACCGGTTGGCGCTGCTGTTCGCCATCGCGGTGTCGCTCGGCGTGCTGCTGCTGTGGCCGAGCGGCGGCGCGGATGCGGACGGCCAGCGCGAACGCACCCTGACGCTGGTGCTGGCCGCGGCCGCGACCGGGCTGGCGCTGTCCGGCGACCTGTTCAACATCTACGTCTTCTACGAACTGACCGCGGTGGCGTCATACGGCCTGGCCGCGGCACGCCGCAGCGGTCCCGCCTACGCGGCGGCGATCCGCTACGTCGTGATCAGCAGCTTCGGCGCAGCGCTGATGCTGATCGGCATCGCACTGGTCTACATGTCCACGGGTACGCTCAACCTCGCGCAGCTGGCGCAGCTCGCGCCCGGCGCGCTGGACGGGCCGCTCGGCCTGGCCGCGTTCGTGTTCATCCTGATCGGTGCCGGCGTCAAGGCGGAGCTGTTCCCGGTCAACACCTGGGTGCCCGAGGTCTACGCGGCGGCCTCCCGGCGCGTCGCCGGCCTGCTGGCCGGGATCGTTTCCAAACTGGCATTGCTGATCCTGGTGCGTCTCCTGGTGCTGGTGTTCCGCCAGCCCGAGGCGCAGCAGATCATGTTGCTGCTGGGCGTGCTCGGTGTGGTTACCGGCGAACTCGCCGCCTGGTACGCGCGTGACCTCGCCCGCATGCTGGCCTATTCCTCGATCGGGCAACTGGGCGTGATGTTCATCGCCTTCTCCATCCCGGGGGCGGCCGGTCTGTACGCCGGCCTGGCCGTGGCCCTGCACCACATGGTGGTCAAGCCGGCGCTGTTTCTGCTGGCCGAGCGCCAGGGCGGGGCGCTGCACCGGCTGGCCGGTTCCTACCAGGCAGCGCCGCTGGCCTGCGCGCTGTTCGTGCTGCTGGCGCTGTCACTCATCGGCATCCCGCCACTGCCGGGGTTCTGGGCCAAGTTCCTGGTGGTGACGACGGCACTCGCCCAGCCCGGGCCCGCTTACCTCCTGGCCGTGTGTGTCATCCTGCTGGCCGCGGTGGTGGAAGCCAGTTACCTGTTCCGCGTGGTCGTGCAGTTGTACCGGCACGTGCCGGAGGCCACGGCCGGTGCCGGACATGCCGGCGCGACGCTGACCGTCAGTGCCGGTCTGGGCCTGGCGCTGGTCGCCGCCGTGTTCTGGCTGGCGCCGCTGGGCGACACCCTGCAGGGCATCGCCGACCGCGCCGCCGACAGGGACGCTTATATCGAAACGGTCTATCCCGCGGGGGTACCGCTGTGAATGCCTTCGACCAGTTGCTGCTGCTCGCCGCCGGCACTGTGCTGGTGACTCTGCTCACCGGTGGGCAGCGCTGGAGCGGCTGGCTTGCGACGCTGCTCTACGCCGGCATGCTGGCGCTGCTGTTCGTCATGGCGGCGGTCGGCTACGACGGCGTCACGCTGGCATCCACGCTGGCAGTGAAGGTGCCGGGTTTCGTGCTGCACTGGGAAATGACGCCGCTGTCCTGGTTCTTCGCGCTGCTGACCGTGGGTGCCGGGCTGCTGTGCAGCTGGTACGCCGCGGGCGAATGGGGCGCGCGCTATGGCGAGCAGCGTTCGCTGCGCCTGCTGCAGACGACTCTCGCACTGAATGTCGCCAGCATGCTGCTGCTGGTCACGAGCGCCGACCTGCTCGGCCTGTTCATCGGCTGGGAACTGATGAGCTGGGCCAGCCTGTTGCTGATGATCCAGAACGGGCCGGCCGCGGTGCGCGCGGCCATGCGCTATCTGCCGTATGCCATGGCCGGCGCCATGGCGCTGCTCGGGGCGATCGCGCTGCTGTACGTGCACGGTGGCACGCTCGCACTGGACGGCCTGGGCGCGCGCCTGGCCGATATGGGCACGCTCGCGCAGTGGACGTTGCTGTTGCTGCTGTTCGCCGGTTTCGGGGTGAAGATGGCCGCGGTGCCCTTCCATCTCTGGCAGCCGCAGGCCTACAGTGAGGCGCCCGGCGCGGGCGCCGCCTTCCTCGGTTCGATCTCCTCGCGCATGGGGCTGTTCGCGATGGCGCTGGTGCTGGTCAGGCTGATCGGCTTCGAGCGCCTGGCCGGGGTGGGCGGTCCGTCTGCCTGGATCACGCCGCAGGACGTGATGTTGTTCATCTCTGCGGCCACCATCCTCGTCGGCGCCTACGTGGCGCTGCGCCAGGACGATGCGCGGCTGCTGCTGGCCTGGAGCGGGATCAGCCAGGGCGGCTACATGATGCTGGGGCTGTTCAGCGGTGCGCCGCTGGCGGTAGCCGGCGGGCTCAGTCACCTGTTCAGCTACGCCACCTACGAGGCCGGGCTGTTCCTGACGGTGTTCGCCGTCATGCACCGCACCGGCACCGCCGACCTGAACAAGCTGGGCGGCCTGGTCACGCGCATGCCGCTGTCCTTCCTGGTGCTGCTGATGGGCATCATCGGACTGGCGGGTCTGCCCCCGATCAACGGCTTCGTGTCGAAGTGGATGATCTACCGCGGCCTGCTCGATGCGCGCATGGTGTTCTCGTTCATGATCGCCGTGCTCGGCACGCTCGGCAGCGTGCTGTACTGCTACAAGCTGATTCACAACATCTTCCTCGGCCAGCTGCGCCTGGAGCACGAAACCGTGCGGGAGGCGCCGTGGAGCATGACCCTGCCCATGCTGGTGCTGGGCGGGCTGATGTTCGCCACCGGTTACATGCCCGGGATCGTGCTCGACTGGGTCGCCCCGGTCATGGGGTACCTGGGTCTGCAGGCGCCGGCATACAGCCTAGGAGCGATCCACACCGCCGGCGCGGATCTCGACATGCTCTGGCTGGTCACCTTCATGCTGGCCGGTTTCGGTGTCGGCGCGGTGATCTTCTACTCGGCCGGGCGGGCGCAGCGGGTGCACCAGCTGGACAACTACGCCGGCGGTCACTTCCTGACCGCGGACACCCGCTACCAGTACAGCTACAACTTCTATCCCGCGCTTTACCGCCTGATCGGCCCGCTGTACCGTGACAGCTTCCAGTGGCTGGAGTCCGCCGTGCTGTCGCTGCTCAACTTCGTTTCCGCCGGGGCACAGGGTATCTACCGTTCGGTGCATCCCGCGCTGTACCTGCTGGCGGTGGTGGTACTGGTCAGCCTGGCCTGGGGGGTGGTGTGATGCACTGGCAGACCATACTGTTCGATGTCGTGGTCATGCCGCTGGTCGCGTTTATCGTCGGCCTGCTCATCGTGCTGATGGCGCGCCGTACCCGCGCCCGGCTCGAGCGCCGCATCGGACCGCCGTTCTTCCAGCCGCTCTACGACATCATCAAGCTCTACTCCAAGGACATCCAGATCTCGCACGGCTTCATCCACGACCTCGGCATCATCATGGTCGTGGGCGGCTATATCACGGTGGAGATGTTCCTGCCGGTGCCGGGCATGGTCGGCCTGGCGGAGAAGGGGGATCTGATCGCGCTGGTCTACCTCATGATGGTGCCGTCGCTGGGTATGGCGCTGGGCGTGGGCCAGTGCGCCAACCCGAACGGCTCGATCGGCATCTCGCGCGCGCTCATCTCCATGCTCGGCTACGACATCCCCTTCGTGCTGGTGGTGGTCGCCTGCGCGGCGATGTACGGCACCACCAGCCTGCCGGAGATCATCGCCATCCAGCAGGCGGGCGGGGTCGGCACCTGGGGCATTGCCAGCATGCCGGTGATGGCCCTGGCCGGCATTATCACCACCCATGTCATGCTCGCCAAGGAGCCGTTCGAAACCTACATCGCACCGGCCGAGATCGCCACCGGACCGATGGTCGAGATGGGCGGCAAGTTCATGGGCGGGCTGTTCGTCGTGCAGACCTTTCAGGTCTATACTGCGGGTGTGTTATACACGACGCTGTTCCTCGGCGGCGGGATCACCTGGTTCGACTTTCTCCCGAAGGTGTTTGCCGTGCTGTTCCTGCCGTTCGCCATCACCATCCTGTTCCCGCGCTACAAGGCGGGAGAAGGCCTGCTCTGGGTGTGGAAATGGCCGACCGGCATCGCGCTGCTGGGACTGGCGCTGATCTTCATGCAGAGGTGAGTTTATGAACGACAAACAACTGCAGATACCGGTCGAGGCGGGTCGTCCCGCCGGCAGCGAGAGCAATCCCTACCGCGGGGTGTTCGACCGGCTGCAGGATTTCTGCCGGGCGCGGTCGATGTTCCTGCTGCACTACTGCACCGGCTGCGGCGCCATCGAGCTGCCGCCGGCGATGACCTCGCGCTACGACATGGAACGGCTCGGCATCCAGCCCATGGCCACCCCGCGCCAGGCCGACATACTGCTCGTCACCGGTTACGTCGCCACCAAGACCCTGAAGCGCATCATGCTGACCTACGAGCAGATGAGCGCGCCGCGCTACGTGATCGGGATCTGCTCCTGCACCGTCAACGGCGGCATGTACTGGCAGAGCTACGCCACGGTGAAGAAGCTCAACGAATACCTGCCGGTCGACATGTACATCGCCGGCTGCATGCCGCGCCCGGAGGCGGTGATCGTCGGCCTGCAGCAGCTGATGGACAAGATCGACGCCGGACGTGCGGAGTCCTGGAAGGACTACTACCGCAACTACGACTACTACCTCGGCAACCAGCAGGCGCTGTTCGGGGAACGCTGGCAGACGCCGAGCGATGTCATCGCCCAGGCGCGCCGCTACGACCTGTTCGGCCCGGGCACGACCGGTCAGCACACGGCGCTGCTGGAGCAGTACCAGACGCCGCTGGAGATGCCGGCCACGCCGGTGTTCGGGCGCGAGAAGGTCGAACGCAAGTAACCACGGCGGCAAAGAACGGAACACGATGTATGGATAACGGCAAGGAACTGGTCGGCTGGCTGGACAAGGTACTGGCGGACTTCCAAGGCGTGCAGGTACGCCGCAAGAGCAGTTCGCGGGTACGCGTCGACGTCGATGCCGATGCGCTGCCGGCGCTGCTGGAACTGCTACAGGGGCGCGCCGGTTACGTGCACCTGTCCGCGCTGAGCTGCGTCGACTGGGTTGACGACGACGAGTTCGAGCTGGTCTACCACGTCTGGTCCTACGAGACCAACTCGCTGGTATCGGCGCACATCCGCATCCCGCGCGAGCCGGGCGCCTATTTGTCCGTCTACGACATCTACAAGCCCGCGGCGTTCTTCGAGCGTGACATCTACGAGATGTTCGGCGTCTACTTCGAGGGCAGCCCGTTCATGGAGAAGTTCATCCTCACCGAGTGGGACGGGCCGCCGCCGATGCGCAAGGAGTTCGACACCCGCCAGTACGTGCATGACACGTTCAAGTGGCAGGAATACAACCCCGGCTGGCTGCAGGAGATACGTGCGAAAGGCGGGGGGATCGTCGAATGAGGCCCGAGAACTACCAGGCGGTAAACCATCCGCCCAGCCACGAATACGAACTGAACATCGGGCCGAACCATCCCGGCATCGAGGGTAATTACGCGCTCAAGCTCAAGCTCGAGGGCGACATCGTGGTCGCGGCCAAGGCCGATGCCGGTTACCTGCACCGCGGCTTCGAAAAACTGATGGAAGGGCGGCTGTGGATGCAGAACATCGCGCTGGTGCCGCGCATCTGCGTGCCGGACCCGGCGCACATGGAGATCTGCTACGCGCTCGGTGTGGAAATGCTCGGCGGGCTGGAGGTGCCGGAACGCGCGCAGTGGCTGCGCGTCATGCAGCTGGAGCTGTCGCGCATCACCGCGCACCTGTTCTATTTCGGCGGTGCCGCCGCCACCATGGGCATGTACAGCAACATGTTCTGGGGCGTGACCGACCGCGATTTCGTCCTGGACCTGTTCGAGGAGTTCACCGGTGGGCGCGTGTACAGCATGTACAACGTGCCCGGCGGCGTGCGGCGCGATCTGCCCGAGGGCTTCATCGGGCGCCTGGTGTCGCTGCTAGACTACCTCGATTCGCGCCTGCCGGATTACGACAACCTGTTCTTCTCCAACTACGTGGTGGTACACCGCGCGCGCGGCACCGGCGCCATGAACCAGCAGCAGGCGCTGGAATGGGGCGTGACCGGACCCAACCTGCGCTCCACCGGGCTCGCCTTCGACGTGCGCCGCGACGATCCCTACCTGGTCTATGACCAGCTCGAGTTCGATATCCCGACGGAGGAGGCCGGCGACGCGCTCGCGCGCATCCTGGTGCGGCGCAACGAGCTGATCCAGAGTATCCGCATCCTGCGCCAGGTGGCCGAGCGCCTGCCCTCGATCAAGGGGCCGGTGCGCTGTCCGCTGCCCAACCCGCTGGCGTGGAACGTCCCGGCCGGCGAGAGCTATGCGCGCGTGGAGTCCTCCAAGGGCGAGCTGGCCTATTACACGGTGTCCAACGGCGGCGACAAGCCCTGGCGCGTGCACATCCGCGGGCCGTCGCAGATGCACGGCGTGCAGGTGCTGGAGAATCTCTGCGTCGGCTCGCGCATCGAGGACATCGCGCAGATCATCTTCACCCTCGACGCCTGTCCGCCGGAGGTCGACCGCTGATGGCCGACATCACCCACAAGAGCCGCGGCAGCATTCTCAACCCGCTGCGCAACCTGTCGTTCCTGACGCGCAAGCCGGTGACGCTGCCGCTCGAGCCACGCCCGGCCTCGGCCACCTACCGCGGCTTCCACCTCAACGACTGGGAGAAATGCATCGGCTGCAGCACCTGCCAGAAGATCTGCGACAACGAAGCGATCACCATGATCCATATCCCGGATCTGCCCGAGGATCCGGTGAAAGGGGTGCGCGCGCGGCGTCCGGCCATCGACTACGGCCGCTGCTGCTGGTGCGGGCTGTGCGTGGACGTGTGCCCGACCGCGTCGCTGTCGCTGTCGCGCGAGTACGTGCACACCTGCGAGGAACACGAGCTCGACAGCTATTTCATCCTGCCCGACCCGGTCGGCATGCACCGGAAGTTCTACGGCCAGGGCTGGCACAAGACGGCGGACGAGGATCTCATCGACCTGCAACGCCAGGCCATGCCCGAGCAGGAGGCCGGCCAGCGCCTGCAGTCGTTCGGCGAGTTCGTGCAGGGCTACGACGGCCAGCAGGCCATCGTCGAGGCATCGCGCTGCGTGCAGTGCGGCATGTGCCACGATTCCTGCCCCGCGCACATGAACGCGCCGGAATACATCCGCGCCATCTGGGAGCAGGATCTCGAGGAGGCGGTGCGCCAGATCTATCGCACCAACCCGTTCGCGCACGTGTGCGGCCGGGTATGCACGCGGCGGTGCGAGGCGGCCTGTTCCATCGGCGTACGCGGGGAGCCGGTCGCGATCCGCTGGCTGAAGCGCTATGCCATGGACAACGTCGGCCACGAGCGCATCCGCGAGATCGTGCGCGAGGGCCGCGCCGACTACCTCAGCGGCGGCAAGGTCGCGGTGATCGGCGCCGGCCCGGCCGGCCTGACCGCGGCCTTCGACCTGGCGCGGCACGGCCACAGCGTCACCGTGTACGAGGCCATGCCGGCGGCCGGCGGCATGATGCGCTACGGCATCCCGGCCTACCGGCTGCCGTACGCGCGCATCGACGACGATGTCGACGTGATCCGTTCCATGGGCGTCGAGATCCATTTCAACACCCGGGTCGGCGCCGACATATCCATGAACCAGCTGCAGTCCAGCTACGACGCCGTGCTGCTCGCCATCGGTTTGCAGAACGGCCGCTCCACGCGCGTACCCGGATCCGACCACGCGGCGGTGCGCAGTGCCGTCGCGCTGCTGCGCGAGATCACCATGGACGAATCCCTGCCGGTGCCGAAATCGGCCGTGGTCATCGGCGGCGGCAACACCGCGATGGACATCGCGCGCAGTGTGGCGCGCCTGCAGCTCGCCCAGTACGGCCAGGCCAGCGTCACGGTCACGGCGCTGGAGGACGGCGACCACCTGCTGGCCGACCCGGTGGAGATCCGCGAGACGGACGAAGAGGGTATAACCATCCTGCCCGGGCGCGGCCCGCGCCGCTGCGTGGTAGATGCGCACGGCGTGCTGACCGGACTGGAAACCGTGCGCGTGGTCGCACTGTTCGACGAACAGGGCCGCTTCGCGCCGCAGTACGACGACGGCGACATGCAGCTGCACACGGCGGACATGGTGATCGAGGCCATCGGCCAGCAGGCGGACACCGCGCTGCTCGGCGAGGAACTCACCGAGGCGCTGGAATGGAACCGGGGACGGCTGAAGACGGATGCCGGCGGGCGCTGTTCGGTCGGCTGGTTGTGGGCCGCCGGCGACGTGGTCAGCGGGCCCGACGTGATCCATGCCGTGGCCGACGGGCATCGCGTGGCCGCCAGCATCGAGAGTGCCCTGGGACAGGAGAGACGCAGCCATGGCTAACGACACCGACGCACGCGGCAGCGAGGGCGCCCTGCACGGCAAGGACCTGCTGGCCTCGAAAAAATCGCTGGAGGACATCCTGCGCGTGGCCACGGCGTTCGAGAAGACGGCGCGGGATTTCTACAGCGCACTGGTGCCGCGTGTCAGCAAGCAGCTGCGTTATCTGGTGGAAGAGCTGGCGGAGGAGGAGCAGCGCCATTACGACCTGTTCATGCAGCTGGCCGGCGCGCCGGATCTGCAGCAACAGGTTCGCGCGCAGGTTGCCGTACCGGTCAACGACCGGCGCTTCTCCGACTATGTACAGGCGCCCGAGCTGGGTGATAACCCGGACGACCAGGCGGTGCTGCAGTATGCGCTCGGCCGCGAGCACGCCGCGATGGAGCAATACCGCGACCTGGCGGCGAACACCGAACCCGGTCCGATCCACGACCTGTTCGAGTTCCTCGCCAACGAGGAGACCAAGCACAAGCGCGAGCTGGAACAGCTCTATTACAGGGTCGTGCACAGCGGGGGCGTGTAGCACACCGCTGCGATACCGTTACCCGTGCGCCGCCATGCGGCGCCGCGGCTACCGCCAGGGCGCCACGCCGCGGCTGTTACGGCACGGGTCCTGCCGTCCTGCACGTGCCCGCACTCATTTCCGCGCCTGTCCGGTGGCCGCCGCAGACTGTACCTGCGTCTATTGAGACCGGCGCCGTGTCATGGGTATGATCCGGCCAGTATCAGGGGGGTAACGCAATGCAACTGGGAATGATCGGCCTGGGCCGCATGGGCGCGAACATGGTGCAGCGTCTGTTGCGTGCCGGGCATGAATGCGTGGTCTACGATCGCAACGCCGAGGCGGTGCAGGCCATGGAGACGCACGGCGCCTTCGGCACCACCAACCTCGATGGTTTCCTCGCCAGCCTCGAAACACCGCGCGCCATCTGGCTGATGGTGCCCGCTGCCGTGGTGGACCGGGTGATCGACGAGCTGGCACCGCAGCTCGAGGCTGGCGACATCCTGATCGACGGCGGCAACTCCTACTATCGCGACGACATCACGCGTGCCGCGCGGCTCGGGGAACGCGGCATCCACTATCTCGACATCGGCACCAGCGGCGGGGTCTGGGGGCTGGAGCGCGGCTACTGCCTGATGATCGGTGGCGAGCAGGCGGTCGTGGCGCACCTGGAACCGGTATTCGTCGCGCTCGCGCCGGGGCCCGGCGACATTCCGCGCACGCCCGGGCGCAGCGGCCCGCCGGCGCGCGCCGAGCAGGGCTATCTGCACTGCGGCCCGGCCGGCGCCGGGCATTTCGTGAAGATGGTGCACAACGGTATCGAATACGGCCTCATGGCGGCCTATGCCGAGGGGCTGAACATCCTGGCGCACGCCAATGTCGGCAACCGCGTGCATGACGAGGATGCCGAGACCACGCCGCTGCGCGATCCGGACGCGTTCCGTTACGACATCGATCTCGCCGCGGTCACCGAGCTGTGGCGGCGCGGCAGCGTGGTCAGTTCCTGGCTGCTGGATCTCACCGCCGAGGCGCTGCAGCGCAGCCCGGACCTGGCGGAATTCAGCGGGCACGTGTCCGATTCCGGCGAGGGACGCTGGACCAGCATCGCCGCGATCGAGTGCGGGGCACCGGCGCGCGTGCTGACCACGGCGCTGTACGACCGTTTCACCTCGCGCGGCGAATCGGATTTCGCGGACCAGGTCCTGTCAGCGATGCGCTTCGCCTTCGGCGGACACCACGAGAAACCCAAGGCATGAGCGTCGGGCGGGGCATGGCAGGCGGAGCGGATCAGGCGGCGTCGAGCGTCATGGTGATCTTCGGTGCCGGCGGCGACCTGACCCGACGCAAACTGCTGCCGGCGATCTATCACCTCTGCCGCGACGACTACCTGCCAGAACCGTTCGCCATGCTCGGCGTGGACCGCAAGGACCTCGACGACGCGGGCTACCGCGCGCACATCGACGTGGACGGCCGGGAGTTCGCCGATGACAGCGTCGACGAGTCGCTGTGGCAGCAACTGCTCGACTGCCTGCACTTCGTGGCGGGTGATTTCGCCGATCCCGACCTCTACGCGCGGCTTGCGGCGCGGCTCGACGAACTCTGTGCCGCCCACCACATCCCGCCGAACTACCTGTTCTACCTGGCGACACCGCCGCGCTTCTTCGACGTCATCGCCGCCGCGCTGGGGGCGGCCGGTCTGCTGACCGAGCGCGACGGGCACTGGCGGCGCGTGGTGATAGAAAAACCCTTCGGGCACGACCTGTCCTCGGCGCGCGCGCTGAACCACGCCCTGCACGCGGTGATGGGGGAGCACCAGATCTACCGCATCGATCACTACCTCGGCAAGGAGTCGGTGCAGAATCTCCTGGTCTACCGCTTCGCGAACGCGACCGTCGAACCGATCTGGAACCGGCACTACATCGATCACGTGCAGATCACGGTGTCGGAATCCATCGGCGTGGAGCAGCGCGGCGGTTACTACGATACCGCCGGCGCGCTGCGCGACATGATACCGAACCACCTGCTGGCACTGCTCTCCGTCGTGGCGATGGAACCGTCCAATTCCTTCGAGGCCGATGCCATCCGCGACGAGCAGGTCAAGGTGCTGCGCGCGATCCAGCCGTTCGAGCCCGACGACGTGCTGACCCATGCCGTGCGCGGCCAGTACGCGGCCGGCCGCCTGTTTGACGGCAGCCACGTACCGGGGTACCGCGAGGAGCACGATGTGTCGCCGCGCTCGACCACCGAAACCTATGCCGCGCTCAAACTCAAGATCGATTCCTGGCGCTGGGCGGGTGTGCCGTTCTATCTGCGCACCGGCAAGTGCCTGCCGGGCCGGTTTACCGAGGTGGTGATCCAGTTCAGCCATGCGCCGAACGTGATGTTCCGCGATTCGCTGCTGGCGCGCGAGAACGTCCCGGCCAACGCGCTGGTGCTGCGCATCCAGCCCAACGAGGGCATCGGCATGAGCTTCAACGCCAAGATTCCGGGACACAGCACCCACCTCGGCACTGTGGATATGAACTTCCGCTACGAGGAGCATTTCGCGAACAAGCCGACCAACGGTTACGAGACGCTCATCCACGACGTGATGACCGGCGATTCCACCCTGTTCAAGCGAGCCGACCATATCGAGGCGGGTTGGGCGCTGGTCGAGCCGGTGCTCGACGTGTGGCAGGCACTGCCGCCACGCGACTTTCCCAACTACGCGGCGGGCAGCTGGGGGCCGCCGGCGGCTGATGACCTGCTCCGGCGCGACGGCCGCGCCTGGCGGCCGTGCAAGCGATGCCAGGCCTGAGTCAGCGCCGGCAGCCGGCCATGGCCACGACCAACTGGCACGTGCTGGCCGATGCCGCGCAGCTGGAAGAGGTGGTGGCGCAGCGCATCCTGGCGCTGGCGGCGGCGGCGATCGACGCCCATGGCAGCTTTCGTATCGTGCTCGCCGGCGGGCGTACCCCCGCGGCCATCTACCGGCGCCTGGCGCCGGCCGATGCCGAGTGGTCGCACTGGCAGGTGTACTTCGGTGACGAGCGCTGCCTGCCGGCGCAGGACCCGGAACGCAACAGCATGATGGCGGCGCGCGCCTGGCTGGATCTGCAGCGCGTACCGGCGCACAACATCCATCCCATCCCGGCGGAGCTGGGTGCGGAGGCCGCGGCTCGGGCATACCGCGAAACAGTACAGGATGCACTGCCGTTCGACCTGGTGCTGCTCGGCATGGGCGAGGACGGTCACACCGCGAGCCTGTTTCCGGGACAGGTGCACGCGGCGGACGCGCTGGTGGTCGCGGTGCATGCAGCGCCCAAGCCGCCGTCCGATCGCGTCAGCCTGGGACTGGCGGCGCTGAACGCTGCCGCACACGTGCTGGTGCTGGTGACTGGACAGGGCAAGCATGCGGCCGTCGAGCGCTGGCGCCGCGGCGAGGACCTGCCCGTGGCGCAGGTATGCGGCCGTCAGGGCGTGGACGTGTACCTGGACGCGGCCGCCGCCGGGATCGAGGCGTGAGTTGAAGAGCGCCGTGCGTGTGATCGGACGGATGCAGCTATCTGAATCACCGCCGGGGCGGACCGCGTCCGCGCACATGCCCGGCTCAGATGTCTGTCGCCGCATTCAGGATGGCGCCGTAGGTGCCGAGCGCGAATACCAGGACCGTGAGGCCGTCGCCGGCGAGTTCGAGGATGCCCAGTCGCTGTGCGGCGGTCGTCCGATCGGATAACCGGCGCCGGAGCAGGACGCCGGCAATGAGCAGGGCCAGCTGCAGCCCGAGCCCGAGCAGCACGAGGCCTCGCGCCGATATCAGGCCGCCTAGGGCCGGTGCTGCGGCGGTCGGCATGGCACGCGTGAACAGGTAGCCGAAGGCCGTCACACCGTAGGTGATCAGGACGGTGCGCACAGCGCCGACAGTGCGCTGGTGCGCTGCGGCGCTACGGGCTGCGGCACTACGGTCAGAGGTCGTCATTTCGCATTCAAGCCTTCGTGCCAGCAGAGCCAGCCGGAGAATCCGCGTATGCGGCCAAGCGACTCCGGATCCAGCCACGGGTGCTGTCTGAGGAGCAGGGCAGGGTAGTCGCGCTCGAACGCCGCATCCCACGGTACCCCGCCGGGATAACCGTAGAGATGATCCTCGGCCGTCTTGAGCACCGCATCGAGCTGCGCGGCGATCTCGTCGCCGTGCCCGGTCAATCCTGCGTCAGCAATGTGCGCCAGCAGGCGCTCCCGACTGGGGTAGGTATGCACATAGGCCTGCAGTGCATCGTTCAGGATCTGCGCAGTGACGCCCATGATGCCGTTCGGCCGCAGCCGCCCGCGCACGTCAGCGCGTCGGACCGGACCGGATCCTTACGAGGCGCGAACGGGTGCATGCAGCGATGCCAGGGTCGGGCCGCGGTCAGGGTGTAAGGGATACGGCAACTCATGGATATCACGGCGGGTATCCGCGCACCGCGTGCGCCGTCGGGGTCGTGCTTGCCGGTTCGGCTGTCCGAAAAGCATCGGGCGCTGTCCGGCGCGGCGAGCACGGCAGCGGCTCGTATTATTGAGGCTTGCATGTATGAGTGACAGTCAAACTGTTTACTATCGTCTTTCCCGCGCAGGCGGGAATCCAGATGTGCACTATATGCTCCGGATTCCGGCTCGCGCTCGCCAAGCTCGCATGGCCGGAATGACGGCAAATATCGTCAACCATTTATGTAATTCTCAATATTACCGGACGCCGCTTCAATGCGCGCGTTCCGCAGAACGTTGCGGCAGGACCATGATCAGCACGACGATGGCTGTCAGCAGCGCCCCGGTCGCGGCATAGCGACTCAACTCCAGCCCCCCATTCGCAACGGGTTTGTCCAGGAAGTCGCCAACCACGGCGCCCAACGGGCGGGTGAGCACGAACGCCGACCAGAACAGGACCGTCCGTGACATGCCCGTGAAGAAATACAGTGCCACGATGACCAGCAGCAGACCGCTGAATATGGCGGCCGCCCCGACATAGCCCAGGCCGGCGGTGTCGGCTGTCCAGTCACCCAGCGCCGTACCGAGCGTCTGGGAAAACATGATGGTCAGCCAGTAGAAGAGCTCCGCCTTGGGTGTGTAGATAGAGGCCACGTCTATTCTTCCTAACGTCTGGTACCAGATCAGGAGGGAGGCAAGCAGCAGCGCGAGCAGCAGGGTCGAGCCGCCGGTATAGCCGATTCCCAGCGAGCGCGTCGCATAGTCCGCCAGCGTGGTCCCGACCGTGGTCGAGGCGATGATGGTCGCCCAGTACAGGAAGGGATGAAACCGCCTGGCCTGGATCTGGAGGACGATGGCGCCTATGAACACCGCCATGAAAATCGCGGTGCCCACCAGGTAGCCCAGGTTCATCGACATGGAGACCGCGTCGCCCCCGGTTTCTCCGAGCGTGGTGGCCAGGATCTTGACGATCCAGAAGCCGAGTGTGATCGCCGGAACTTTTGTCAATGTCTCTTGAGTGGTTGCAAGCATGGTGTGTGGTTTCCCGAGGAGTGGCTAACGCTTCACCTCAAACGTGCGGCGGAGTCGCATCGCCATGAAGGGTTAGCTAGGCATGGCAAGAACGGTTTTAGTGAGTTCGCGCCTATTGGTTATGAACAGGTAAAAAATATGGGCAGGAAGTAGCGTCGTCTGCCGAATTCGTCGTTGGCTTTTGCCCATGTTCTATCGAGAATGACAGCAATGGTTGACGATATTTGCCGTCATTCCGGCCATGCGAGCTTGGCGAGCGCGAGTCGGAATCCGGAGCATATAGTGCACATCTGGATTCCCGCGTGCGCGGGAATGACGGTAGTCAACAGTCTGACTGTCACTCATACATGCAAGCCTCAATCATACAAAGCATATGATGCTCGCGAGTCAGCGCGCGTATGTCGGGCACCTGACCGCCTCGATGCGTACGCCTCGTGTTTCCGCAAGGGCAACTGGCTGACCATGAAGCACGGCCAACGTATTGAATGCAATATCCAATGCCAATGCGCGAATCATGCAGGGCAAGGGGGTGCGGCAGCGTCCGCGATCGGTGCTCGCCTGTCTGCAGCGATCGCCTGGCAGGCTCGCCTTGTCCACAACGCACAGACATCGGCAGGGCGTGAAGGTTCGACGGCGTGCAGGCTGCCCGCAGCTGTCCGGGGATGGCCGCCGGCGCAGTCATGGCGCTGGACCTGGGGCGTCTCGGTGGACGCCTCGTTCACAGGGAGTGCGCACCCGGACGATGGGTTTCACTCCGCCGCCGCCAGCCTGATCGTGGCGGCGCCGGTGAGTCGGTCGATCGTGATATCCACCACGCAGTACTCGGCCTGTTCCTCTACCGGGGTCGGATCGTCGGCGCAGCTGCAGCCGGCGATGATACCGGTGTAGAACAGGCCGGCGCGGGCGTGGATCATGCCCGCACGGTCGGATGCGCTGATGAGCAATGACCTGCGGGGCGCGTTCGATGGCATAGCTGCTGCCGCGCAGTCCCTGCTGCAGCGGCAGCAGGGCCGGGTCGAGCTGCTCCAGCTCCTGTTGCAGCACTGTCGCGAAGCCGGCCGTGTCCCAGGCCTGCAGGCTGCGGGCGAGTCGTATGCGGGGCGTTGCGGCAGGCGTTTCCGGTGACATGGGGACAGTATAGCGTGCGCGCGTCAGGCAGCCACACGCCTCGGCCACGGGTCCGGAACCGGTTTGACGATCCCGCCATGGTCGCGGTCGCGGGGGATGACGGGACAGGTTCTATTGCGCAGGCCCGCCACCGGGTGGTACGCAGGTCGCGCGCCTGACCCGGTACTGCAGGGTGCCGCACTTGCTTTCCAGGACCGCCTGTTGCGCATCGATGCTGACCACACGATCCACGATCGTAGCGCCCGGCTGGATGCTGTCGGGCTGTTCGCTCGTAATGACGTGGATCACCAGGAGCCCGTCGCGCACCAGCCATTGCGCCGTGCTGTGGAACTCCGCCGCGGTGCAGGTGTTGTCGGTGTATGCCGTGAACTCCAGACTGCCGTCCGCCCGGTAGGTGGAGATCGCGCCGGGTTCGGCAAACGTCGGGTCCTGCGGGGAGACCGCCCAGCTGCCGACCAGCAGCTGCGTGATCTCCGTATCGCCGAGCGGTGGTGCCGTGCCTTGCGTGCCGAACACCGGCCACGCCGGGCGTTCACCGCCCAGTCGTGCGATCCGCTCCTGCGTGGCCGGGTGACTGCGCAGATAGCCGCGAAACGGGTCGGACGCGCTGCCGTGGGTACACTCGGCCCGGGTCTGCATGCGGCCCAGAATCCGTGCCAGGACGGCGGGCGGGATGCCGTTGCGTTCCAGCATTGCGCCTGCGTAGGTGTCGGCCTCGCGCTCGAACTCGCGCGAGTAGCGCGCCTGCAGCAGGGCGGCGGGCACGCCGGCGGCGACGCTGCTCACGTCGCCCAGGTACCAGCCGACCAGGACGCCGACCATGGAGCCCTGGATCAGCATGCGCAGGCCGTGGCGGCGGTCGAGATGGCCGAGTTCGTGCGCAAGCACCCCGAATATCTCGCTGTCGTCCCCGGCGCTGTCCACCAGCTGGTCGGTCACTACGATGGTGCCGTCGGGCAGGGCGAAGGCATTGGCGCCGATCGCGCCGCCGTCGCGGAACACGATGCGGTGCGCGGGGGCGGCGCCGTGCGCCGGTGCCAGCCGGTCGAAGGCGGCAGCGAGTGCCGCCTGGCGCGCGGCGGGCAGGGCGCTCGGCCTGAACACGTGTTCGTCGAACACGGCCAGGGTCGATTCACCCATGCCGGCCAGCAGGCGCGCCGGCAGACGCGCGGCGATCCAGTCCGCGGCGGCCGGCAGTCCCCAGTGATAGCCGGCGAATGCGCTGGCGAGCGTCAGCACCACCGCCGCCAATGCCCAGTGCCAGCGTGCCTGCAGGCGCACCACGAAACCGTCGCCGATGCCGGCCTCGCGCAACAGGGCCGCGAATGCCGCAGGCGCGTGCACCTCGCAGTGTGCGCCGTCGGCGAAACGCACCACGCGCGGTGCCGCGCCCAGGGGCTCGGAGATGTCGAGGGCGGCGAGCGGCTCCTCGCGGGCCACCGTCGCGCCGTCCACGATGAGCCATGCGCCGCGCAGGTAGAGGCTGGCCGGCTGCGGCCGGGCCGAGATACCGTCGAAATAGGTTGCCGGGACCGCTTCCATCAGAAGGAGATGTCGAAATCGAACAGGTCCGCGGTCTCTGCACCGGTCGCCGTCGTGCCCTGCTGCCGGTCCGCCGTGAACGCGTCCAGCGGCGCTGCCGGCAGCAGGGCGATATGCTGCAGGCGGTAGCGTGCCAGGCGCACGTCGGCATACGGCTTGAACAGACCCAGCGTCGCCACCACGCCGACGAAGTTGGTCAGAAAGATCCAGAACAGCCCGCGCACGCGCACGTCGCTGGCGAAGGCGTGCGGGCCGAGCGTGGTGTGGTTCCACACCAGGTTCTGCGCACGCGCGCTGAGCCAGGGCCCGAGCAGCAGATACAACATCAGGTAGGTGCCAAGAACGACCGCCCCGACGAAGCTGAACATGCGCTGCGCGGCTGCTTCGCTCATCGTATCGGGATTGGCGAATTCGACGGGGAACAGCACCGCCGCGCCGCCGGCGACCAACGCGATCACGAGCAGCGCCAGGCCCAGCAGTTTCAGGTACAGGACGAAGAAGGGACCGCTGCCGGCCGTGAAGGCGAACGGCGTGTCCGCGTACCAGCTGCGGTTATGCTGGTAGCGCTTGATGCGCTGGTGCGCGAGCGGCACCAGCAGGGAGGCGCTCAGCAGCGCCAGCAGCGGATACAGCAGGAAACTGATATAGCCCTGGCGGGTAGCGCCGCGGAACGAGAAGCGCAGGCCGCGGTGGCTGCTGTTGTGCAGCTTGAAGCGCAGCGAGCGCACGATCAGCCAGGGGAAGAGCAGGGCCAGCAGCGTCATCGCGCCCAGCGCCATGGCGGGGGAGACGGCCCCGGCCAGCTGATAGGCGACGAGCAGCGCTACCGCGATGATCCGGCCCTTGAGGATCGCCCGCGGATCGCCGTGGAAATCAAAGCTGTGTTCGTCCAGGGTCGTGTTCAGGTAGAAGTAGCGCAGGCGCCGCACCTTGGCCCAGGCGGAATACACCCCCAGGGTCAGCAGGCTGAGCGCGATATTGACGATCCAGATCCGGAAATACTCGGAGCCCCGGCCGGAGAAGGCCAGGCGCCGGGTGGCGGGTGTCGCCGGCACTGATGCCATGTCCTACCCCTGTCGCTGTGGCGGTCGTGACGCACATTGTGCCGCCAGGCAGGGGCGTGCGCCAGTAATGCCCGCCGCGGGGGCTCATGAAAGCCGTACTAATACGAATGTACTATCCCTGGCGTAAAACCGCATGCGCCTGAGCGCCGGGATCCCTGTGGCTGGTTCTGTGCCTCATGTCACCGTTGCCAGGGTGGAGGCTTGCAGTGGCGGCGTTCCCGGGATAGGGTGAGTCCTTTACGCTACGGTTCTGCACCGCAGCGCTTACCTGTCCGTACCGGAGACGCTCATAATGAAATTTATCCAGCCCCTTTCGGCAACCCTGGTTACCCTGCTGCTGCTCACGGCCTGCGGCGGTGGCGGTGGTGGAACCGCTGCGCTGACCGGCAGCACCGGGCTGGGTTCGACCGTCACGACCGGCGTGAGTATCACCCAGACCAATGCACCGGACGTGGCCGCTGCCGCCCTGCACGGCATCAACGCCGCGAGCGGCAGTTCGGATGGTGCCGCCTCGACGCCGCCGCTGATCACCGGCGTTGCCGTCAATACCCGCAGCGGTCATTTCAGCCTGGCGGGGGTGGTGACCGATCAGCTCGCCCGGGTCGGCGCGCTACAGGCCAGCCCCAGCGCCGGGATCGTCGGTGCCGCGGTGAGTGACAACGTGTCCTGTACCAGCGGCGGTTCGGCCTCGGTCTTCGCCAATCTCGCCGATCCCGCGTTCGCGGTGCTGACCGTCGGCGATACCCTGAGCGTCACCTTCTTCCTGTGCAACGAAACCGGCGTCGTGCTGGACGGTGCGCTCGCCATCGTCGTGGCCACGATCGCGGGGAGCACCACCTTCGACGGTCTGCCGCCCTTCGACATCACGTTGGGCACCACCTTCAACGGGCTGCGCGCCCTGGACGGCACCCTGTATTCGTACGCCAGCGGTGACATGCAGCTGCGGCTGGCCGACGACGGCGCGGGCAACGTCAACGCGGTTATCTCCGGCGCCGCGCTGGACACCGCCTACAACAGCCAGTATCCGACCGAAACCGCCTACCGGGATCAGAAGCTGACCACCTACGCCTTCGACCTGCAGGGCAACGACAATACCGGTGACTACACCATCGACCTGGACGGCACCCTGGAGAGCCGCGACATCGACGGCACCATCACCTTCACCACCACCCAGCCGGGCTCGGCGGCGTTCATCGGCAACGACTTCGTCGGCAACGGCGATCCCGTCTCCGGTACGCTGCTGGTCAGCAGCCTGTTCGGCGGCCTGTCGCAGCTGAAGGTGATCGCCCAGTCGAACGGCGTCGACGTGGAGCTGCAGGTCGACGCTGACGGTGACGACGTGTTCGAGGTCACCGGCATCATGACCACCTGGGCGGCGCTCGACGCGCTGTAAAACGCCGGTCGCCGACACCGTACGGAACATGCGTCGCGCCCGCCCGCGGGTCGGTCCGCTGCTGGCGGGCTGGCTGCTGTTCGTGCCAGTGTCCGGCAGTCCCGCGCCGGCCGCGCGCCAGCTGGATGCCTGGCTCGGCGCCGCCGTGACCGGCTTCGACTACGAGGAATTCGATCCGGCCGGCGCCAGTCTCGACCGCGAGGCGGGGGCGCTGCCCGGGCTCGGCGTCGGTCTGCGCCTGGCGCACGCGGCGCTGTTCGCCGAAACCACGCTGGACCTGACGGCGGGCCGTGTCGACTATCGCGCCACGCGCGTGGCGACCCGCACGGACACGCTCATCGCCGACTGGGACGGCATCGCCGGTTGCCTGTTCGCGGCCGGAGACGCCTGGTCCGCCGGCCTGTATGCGGGGCTGGGCTATCGCCAGTGGCAGCGCGATATCCACTCGACCCCGGTGGCGTTCGGGCTCGACGAGACCTACCGCTGGGGCTACGGCATCCTCGGCCTGCGCGCGGCGCATGCACTCGGGGCGGGCGCGCAGCTGCAGGCCGATCTGCAGCTCACGCATACCGTGGATCCGTCCATCACAGTCCGCTTCAAGGCCGGCTACGATGACACGACGCTCGATCTCGGCACGGCCGGCGGTGCGCGTCGGTTCACCCATACGCATGAACTCGGCGCCGGGATGGCGCTGTTCGTGTCGCCCTGGTTCGAGTACTGGCAGCTCGGGCGCAGCGCCGCTGCCGTACTCACCCGCAATGGCGTGCCGGCGGGCACGGTCTACGAGCCGGACAGCGAGACCCGCAACCTCGGTATCAGCGCCGGGGTGCGCTGGCGGGTGTTCTAAGTACCACCAGGATTGCACCGGCTGCCGGGTCGTGCGCTGCGGTGCGCATCCCGTATGCACACGCATTGCTGCCGGGGCTGCGTCCGTTCACGCCACCGCACGCAACGCCAGCAGCGCCGCACCGTAGGCGGCCTCCTGGTGCGCGGCGGCCGAGACCGGCACGCCGAGCAGGCGTGCCCTGATGCGGGTCCAGCCCGTGTTTACCGCACCGCCGCCGGTGGTGAGCACGCGTGCGGGGAAGGGGGCGCCGAGTTCGGCCAGCCGGCGATAACCGGCGGCCTCGATGGCCGCGATGCCTTCCAGAATGGCCTGGAAGAACACGGCGTCGTCCGCCGGGCGCGGCTCCAGGCGTGGTGCCAGCTGCGGGTCGCACAGCGGGAAACGCTCGCCCGCTGCGGGTAGGGGATAGTAGTCGAGGCCGGTCGGCTGATCCGGGCGCAGGGCGCGGCTGTGCCGTTCCATCTCATCGCGGCTGAAAAACTGCGCCAGCACGGCGCCGCCGGTGTTGGAGGCGCCGCCGGCCAGCCAGTGTTCGCCGAGCCGGTGGCTGTAGATGCCGTATTGCGGCGCGAACACCGGCTGCTCGGCAAGGATCTTCACGACCAGGGTGCTGCCGAGCGCGGTGACCGCCTCGCCGGGACCGGCACCGGTGGCGATGAAGCTGGCGGTGCTGTCGGTGGTGCCGCTGATCACGACGGTGGCGGCCGGCAGTCCCCAGCGTCGGCACCACTGCGGCTGCAGGTTCCCGAGCGGTGTGCCGGCCGGCACCACCCGTGGCAGCAAGGTGCGCGGCATGCCGAGTGCGTCCAGCCAGTCGGGCCAGCGGCGCGCGCGACTGTCATAACCGAGTTTGAGTGCGTTGTTCTCGTCGCAGGTATCGAAGCGTCCGCAGAGTCGTCCCAGCAGCCAGTCGGCCTGGTGCAGGAAACGCCGGATCGTGCCGTCTGGCGCGTGTTCCAGCAGCCAGAGGGCCTTGGCGAGGCTGGCGCTGGCGCCATGTGCGCCGTGCGCGGCGGGTGTGCGGGCACGGATGCGCGCCGCCGCAGCGCCGGCGCGGGTGTCGTTGTACATCAATGCCGGCGTCACCGGCGACCCGTCGCCGTCGATGCCCAGTACGGTGGCGGACGTGCCGTCCAGGCACAGGGCGGTGACCGCCTGCAGCGGGATCCGTGCCCGGAGCCGGCCGAGGGTGTCGTCCAGCGCCTGCCACCACAGCGCCGGGTCCTGTTCGACCGCGGCGCCAACCCGGCGGGGGACGGGCAGGCTGACGCGGGCTTCCGCCAGGACGGTCCCGGTGCTGTCGATGACGCAGCCGCGACAGCCGGAGGTGCCGAAGTCTATGCCGAGGAACAGGGCCACGGACGCGGGCCGGCGCGGGCCATGGCCCCGCTCAGGGCAGCATGACCGGTGCGGGCGGTTGCCAGCCCGGCGCG
The DNA here is from genome assembly GCA_041395565.1 of Pseudomonadota bacterium. Classification (NCBI taxonomy): domain Bacteria; kingdom Pseudomonadati; phylum Pseudomonadota; species Pseudomonadota bacterium. The sequence continues at coordinate 355,815 of JAWLAI010000004.1, forward strand.
CGGTGCTCGACGACGATGTCGGTGTAGATGCCGCCGCGCACATTGAACTCGGCACGCAGACGCAGGAAACGGGGCTGCACCGCCGCGACCAGGTCGGACAGGATGCGGTTGGTCACCGCCTCGTGGAAGGCACCCGTGTCCCGGAACGACCAGACATACAATTTCAGTGACTTGAGCTCGACACACCGGGCGTCGGGAATATATTCCAGGTGCAGCGTGGCGAAGTCCGGCTGGCCGGTCTTCGGGCACAGGCAGGTGAATTCGGGCACCCGGATGCGTATGAGATAATCCCGCTCCGGCTGCGGATTGGGAAAGGTCTCGAGTTCCTTGCTGGGCTGGGTCGACATGGCACGACGATACAAGACACAAGATGATGGGTGCAAGACCCCGGGCAGGCAACTAATACTTGTGCGCGGGGCCGCCTATAAGTACTCTAGCCGTCCATGCGACTGACCAAGATCAAGCTGGCCGGGTTCAAGTCCTTCGTCGATCCGACCACCATCCACCTGCCCAGCAACCTGGTCGGCATCATCGGCCCCAACGGCTGCGGCAAGTCCAACGTCATCGACGCCGTGCGCTGGGTGATGGGCGAGTCCTCCGCCAAGAACCTGCGCGGCGACTCGATGACCGATGTCATCTTCAACGGCTCCAACGGTCGTAAGCCGGTCGGCCATGCCAGCATCGAGCTGTCCTTCGACAACAGCGACGGCACCATCGGCGGCCAGTACGCCGGTTTCAACGAGATCTCCATCCGCCGCCAGGTTTCGCGCGACGGGACCTCGAACTACTTCCTCAACAACACGCGCTGCCGCCGTCGCGACATCACCGACATCTTCCTCGGTACCGGCCTGGGCCCGCGCAGTTATTCCATTATCGAGCAGGGCACGATCTCGCGTCTGATCGAGGCCAAGCCGGACGACCTGCGCGCCTTCCTGGAGGAGGCTGCCGGTATCTCCAAATACAAGGAACGCCGGCGCGAGACCGAGAACCGCATCCGCCATACGCGCGAAAACCTCGACCGCCTCAATGACCTGCTGGAGGAAATCGAGAAACAGCTGGAGAAACTCAAGCGTCAGTCACGCGCGGCGGAACGCTACAAGGAGCTGAAGGAGGAGGAGCGCCAGGTCAAGGCCGAACTGCTCGCGCTGCGCTACCACGCCCTGCATGACCAGAGCAGCGAGCGCTCACGCCTGATCCAGGAACGCGAGCTGACGCTGGAGGCCGACGTTGCCGCGCAGCGTGGCATCGAGGCGGAACTGGAAAGGCTGCGCGATGCCCTGGCCGATGCCAACGATGCCTTCAACGAGGTGCAGGGTCACTACTACAAACTCGGCGCCGACGTCGCGCGCATCGAGCAGGCGATCCAGCACAGCCGCGAGTCGCGCCAGCAACAGCAGCAGGAACTGGCACGCATCGAGCAGACCCTGGGCGAGGTCGAGACGCATATCCGCCTCGACAGCACGCGCCTGGAGGAACTGGCCCAGAGCATCGCCGGCATCGAGCCCGATCTGGCCGCGGCCCGTGCACGCGTGGAACAGTCGGCGGCCGAGCTGGCGGCGGCGGAGCAGGCCATGCGCGCCTGGCAGACCGAGTGGGATGAGTTCAACCGCCGCGCCGCGGAACGCGCGCAATCGGCCCAGGTCGAGCGCACCCGGCTCGATCACCTCGAACGCCACGTGCAGCAGCTCGACACCCGCCTGCAGCGCATGGGGGAGGAGCAGCAGACGCTGGGCAGCCAGGCGCTGATGGAAGAGATCCGGCAGACAGCGGAACAGCTGGAGGCGCGCGAGACCGTTGTCTCCGGCATCCAGGTCCGGCTGGAAAACGCGGCCCGCCATATCAGCGACCTGCGCGAGACACTCTACCGGCAGGAGCAGGAGGTCGACGCGCTGCAGAGCGAGCAGCATGCCACCCGCGGCCAGCTGGCCTCGCTGGAGACGTTGCAGCGCGCCGCGCTCGGCGAGCGTTCCGAGGAAATCAGCGGCTGGCTCCGCGCCAACGGCCTGCAGTCCGCGCCGCGCCTGGCGCAGTCGATCAAGGCCGAGGCCGGCTGGGAGCATGCCATCGAGACGGCGTTGGGCTTCTATCTGGAAGCCATCTGCGTCGACGGTCTGCAGGACGCCGCGCGTATCCTGGGTGGCCTGCAGCATGGCAGCGTGGCGCTGTTCGAGACCGGCGGCCAGGCTGCGGACACGGTCGACCGCAGCAAGGGCACGCTGCTCACCGACAAGATCAGCGCGCCATGGGCGCTGGACGGCCTGCTCGACGGTATCTATGCCGCCGAGTCGCTGGATGCGGCGCTGACGCTGCGCGGCCGGCTGGCCGCGCACGAGTCGGTCATCACGCGCGAGGGCATCTGGGTCGGCCGCGACTGGCTGCGCGTGGCCCGCGACAGCGACGCCAAGGCCGGCGTCCTGGAGCGTGAACGCGAAATCGAGGCGCTCACAGGGCGCAGCCGGGAGCAAGCGGCGCGTATCGAGCAGCTGCGCCAGTCGCTGGACCGTGCGCGCGAGGATTTGCGCACTGCGGAAGCGGAGCGCGAGGGGCTGCAGGGCGAATACAACGGCGCACACCGCGCGGCCAGCGATCTGCGCGCCAGCCTTGCCGCCGGCCGCTCGCGCCTGGAACAGCAGCAGCATCGGCGTGACCACGTAATGATGGAAACGGCAGCGCTGCGCGTCGAGAAGGAGAAGGAAGAGGAGGAACAGGCTGCGGCGCACGCACGACTCGAGGAAGCGCTGGCCGCGACCGAGACACTCACCCGGGAACGGGAGGAGCGCCTGCAGACGCAGCAGCGGCTGGGTGGGGTGCTGGACGCCGCGCGTGAGCGCGCCCGCGCGGACCAGCAGGCCGCGCACGAGCTTGCCATCCGGGCCGAGTCGGTGCGCACTGCCCAGGCCTCTACCGACCAGGCACTGCTGCGCATGCGCGAGCAGAGCAGACAGCTGATCGCGCGCCGCGACGAGCTGGCTGCGGTGCTTGGCCAGGGCGACACGCCGATCGTCGAACTGGAGGGGGAACTGGAGGGACTGCTGACGCGGCGCGCCGCTGCGGAAGGCGAGCTGACGACCGCGCGCCGCCAGGTGGAGGAGATCGAACACAATACGCGCGAACTGGATCAGGAGCGCATCCGCAAGGAGCGCAGCGTCGGTGAACAGCGCGAACGGCTGGCCGCCGACCGCATGGCCTGGCAGGAGATCAAGGTGCGAGCCGACACCCTGCTGGAGCAGATCACGGCCGCCGGCTTCGAGTACCAGCTGTTGCTGGAGCACATGGATGCCGAGGCCACGGTCGAGCTCTGGGCGGACCGTGCCGAGAAGCTGGAGCAGCGCATCCAGCGGCTGGGGCCGATCAACCTGGCCGCCATCGAGGAATACGAGGAAGAATCCAAGCGCAAGGTCTACCTGGATGCGCAGCACGTCGACCTCACCGAGGCATTGCAGACGCTGGAAAACGCCATCGGCAAGATCGACCGCGAGACGCGTGCCCGCTTCAAGGAGACCTTCGATTCCGTCAACCAGGGCATGCAGGAGAACTTCCCGACCCTGTTCGGCGGCGGTCATGCCTATCTGGAGCTCACCGGCGAGGATCTGCTCGATACCGGCGTGACCGTGATGGCGCGCCCGCCCGGCAAGCGTAACAGCACCATCCATCTGCTTTCCGGTGGCGAGAAGGCGCTCACCGCCATCGCCCTGGTGTTCGCGATCTTCCGCCTCAACCCGTCGCCGTTCTGCATGCTCGACGAGGTTGATGCGCCGCTCGACGATGCCAATGTCGGGCGTTACTGCGACATGGTGCGCCAGATGTCGGAGCAGGTGCAGTTCATCTTCATCACGCACAACAAGGTCACCATGGAGATGGCCCAGCAGCTGACCGGCGTCACGATGCACGAACCCGGTGTGTCGCGCCTGGTCGCGGTCGATATCGACGAGGCCGTGCAGCTGGCGGCAGTGTAGCAACAGTGCGGTATCATTGCCTGCGGTGATTGCACGCAGCACGGAGTTCAGGTAAGAAAGGCGCTGACCCCTATATATCTGGTCGGCAGGTGGCATGATGGAAAATTTACGCTGGATACTGTTAGCGATCGGTGTCGTCATCGTCCTCGGCATCTACCTCTTTGCAAGGTTCAAGACCTTGCGCGTGACGCTGCCGCGGCGCGCGCGCCCGAAGCCCGCGGCGCAGCGCCGCACGGCCGTGACGGAACTGGACGGATTCGACGCCGGGGAGCCGCTCGATTCCGGACTCGACGCGATGGATCCGCTGTTTTCCGCGGCTGAACCGGCCCCGGCGGCGGAGGCGGTGAGCGTCTCGGCGGCGCGTCCCGCCAGACCCGCGCAGCCGGCACGCGAACCGCGGCCGGAGGTGAGCCCCGACCACGTGTTCTCATTGTTCGTGCTGGCGCCGCCCAGGGTGCCGTTCCGCGGTCCGATGCTGCTGGGGGCGTTGGCCCACGCCAAGCTCGAGCATGGCGACATGCAGATCTACCACCGCATCGAAGTGGTCGACGGCAAGGAAAAGACCCTGTTCTCGGCGGCCAACATCCGCGAGCCCGGCACCTTCGACCCGGCCGCGATGGAGCATTTCACCACCCAGGGACTGGCCCTGTTCATGCAGGTGCATCCCGGTATCGATGCCGTGTGGGCGTTCGAGGCGATGGTGGAGGCGGCGCGCAGCCTGGCGGACAGCCTGGACGGCACGGTCTGCGACGCCACGCGCAGCGTCCTGACCAAGCAGACCATCGGCCACATGCGCGAGGCCGTGATCAGCTGCCAGTTGCAACAGCGGATGGCCAAAACCGCGTCATGAAGGTACCGCCTGCGGCGCGTCAGCGCGCGCAGGCGCTGCGCGAGCAGCTGCACGAGCACAACTACCGCTACTACGTCCTCGACGCACCGACCATCTCCGATGCGCGCTACGACACGCTGCTGCGCGAGCTGCAGGATCTCGAAGCGCAATACCCCGGGCTGCTGACCCCCGATTCCCCCAGCCAGCGCGTTGGCGCGCCGCCGCTCAAGGCCTTCGGCGAGGTGCGCCACGAGCAGCGCATGCTGTCGCTGGACAATGCCTTCTCCGACCAGGAGCTGGCGGATTTCGACCGGCGCGTGCGCGAGGCGCTGGAGTCCGACACCGTCGAGTATGCCGCCGAACCCAAGCTCGACGGGCTGGCGGTGAGCCTGCTCTACCGCGACGGCATCCTGGTGCGCGCGGCCACGCGCGGCGACGGCACCACCGGCGAGGACGTCACCCAGAACGTGCGTACCATCGCCACGGTGCCGCTGAAGCTCGCAGGCCACGGCATTCCGTCGCTTATCGAGGTGCGTGGCGAGGTGTACCTGCCGCTAAAGGGTTTCGCGGCGCTCAACGAACAGCAGGCCGCGCAGGGCCAGAAAACCTTCGTCAACCCGCGCAACGCCGCCGCCGGCAGCCTGCGCCAGCTCGACCCCGCCATCACCGCGCGGCGCCCGCTGGAGATGTACTGCTACGGCGTCGGCAGGGTGGAGGGCGGCAAACTGGCCGGCCGGCACACCGACATCCTCGACCAGCTGCGCGGCTGGCACCTGCGCGTGTACGACGACATCCAGCAGGTCCAGGGGCTCAGGGGCTGCGAGGCCTATTACCACCGCTACGAGCAGCGCCGCGACAGGCTGCCGTTCGAGATCGACGGCGTGGTGTTCAAGGTGGACCGGCTCGACCAGCAGGACGTGCTGGGTTTCGTGTCGCGTGCGCCGCGCTGGGCGATCGCGCGCAAGTTCCCGGCCCAGGAGCGCGAGACGGTGGTGCTCGGCATCGATGTGCAGGTTGGACGTACCGGGGCGCTCACGCCGGTGGCGCGGCTGGAGCCGGTGTTCGTCGGCGGCGTGACCGTGACCAATGCCACCTTGCACAACCAGGACGAGATCGACCGCAAGGACGTGCGGGTCGGCGATACCGTGATCGTGCGCCGCGCCGGCGACGTCATCCCCGAAGTGGTGAAGGTCAACCCCGAACTGCGCAGGAAGGGCGCGCGCCGCTTCCACCTGCCGGAACGCTGCCCGGTGTGCGGCTCGCACGTGGAGCGCGTGGCGGGCGAGGCCGTGTCGCGCTGCACAGGCGGCCTGTTCTGCGCGGCGCAGCGCCGTGAGGCGATCCGGCACTTCGCCTCGCGCCGGGCGATGGACATCGAGGGCCTGGGCGACAAGCTGGTGGAACAGCTGGTTGAAAGGGAACTGGTGCACGATGTCAGCGACGTGTACAGCCTCACCGTGGAACAGCTCGCCGGTCTGGAGCGCATGGCCGAGAAATCGGCGGCCAAGCTGATCGCGGCACTGGACAAGAGCAGAAAGACGACACTGGAACGCTTCATCTACGCGCTCGGCATCCGCGAGGTGGGCGAGAGCACGGCACAGATCCTGGCGCGCGAGTTCGGCGGCCTCGAGCCGCTGATGCAAGCCGACCTCGACACCCTGCAGGCGATCCACGACATCGGCCCGGTGGTGGCACAGCGCATCAATGATTTCTTCGCGGAGCGGCACAACCGCGACGTGATCGACAAGCTCATCGCGGCCGGCATCCGCTGGCCGGCCGTGCAGAAACCGCAACACACGCCGCTGGCCGGCAAGACCTTCGTGCTCACCGGCACGCTGTCCCTGCCGCGCGACGAGATGAAGGCGAAGCTGCAGGCCGCCGGCGCCAAGGTCAGCGGCAGCGTATCGAAGAAGACCGACTATGTCGTGGCCGGTGAGGATCCCGGTTCGAAGTACGCCAAGGCGGTGGAACTCGGCGTCGCGATCCTGGGTGAGGCGGAGTGTCTGCGGTTGCTGGGAGAGTGAGGGAAAATCGCCGAGACCGCGGCCGCGCGGATTTCTGAAACGGGTATCTAGACTGCCGTCCTGCGCTTGGCTATACCGCACAGGATGCACAGACCCGTGCCAAAAAGATATACCGCTGCCGGCAGCGGCGCCGCGGAGACGCGCCAGGTCCCCGGAGGATTGAGCGTGGATGAACTCAACGCCGCGTTGAAATCCCCGGTAGCTACGCACATTCCATTTGCAACCCTTGTACAAATACCGAAACTTCCGCCATCCGGTTGGATGAATACATCATGTGTACTTACCAGGCGTGCTGCAATATCGCCGATGGCGGCCGGGCTGGGGAAGGCGATCCGCAGGTCGATATTCCATTCGGCAATTGCGCCCGATGAATCTGTCCAGAAGGTAAACAGGATTGAATCCGTATTGCTTTCCGTGAAGACCGTTACCCCGTCGCTGAATGTGAAGTGGGTTGGCGTTACCGCAGTCGCGACAAGATCGGGAACCAGTGCCTCTGCCAATTGCAAAGATCCCGCAACCCGCATGGTACTATCATATACAGAACCGGCTATCGTATCGTAGGTATTGCCGGTGTACGTATACACAGTCGCGCCATTTGCCACAGCAACGGTCAACAAACAGCCGTACAGGGCAAGGAAGAGGCGAGCTGTCATCATGGAGTCCGATCAGGCAGAGCCGTCAGTTCCGGCCGGTTCGATTATTATCAGAAACAATAATACTTCATCAAGCAAACTAGCGGATTAGTACCTTCGTATGATACGGGTGCCAAGGGCTGATACTGCGAAATGTCTCCGGGATGACACTCATTGTGCCTGCACGCCATGCTGTCTGCGTTCCGCCAGTCCGAGCTGCCGATAACGCAGGAAGGTCAGCGGCCCGTAGATGGCGACCACCAGGGCGTACCCGACGATGCCAAGTCCCACGTGGTAGCCGTAGTCGGTGGTCTCGTCCGGGTACAGGTACATCACGGTGGCGCCGAGCGCGCACATGAACCCAGCCGGCATCAGGCTGAAGATCACGCTGGGCAGCGGGCGGGCGCCGGCCGCCATGCGCGACAGCAGCATGCGGTACTCGGACTCGCCCATGGCGCGGATCAGCCAGAGCTTGCTGCTGTTGGAAGCGGCCACCAGCCAGGAGGCCACCATGATGACGATGCCGGCGCCGACGTCCCACCAGGGGATGATGAACACGCCGATCGTCAGCAGGGCGAAGGGCCAGTGCAGGCGGCGGATGAGGGTGTTGGATTCCAGCTCGAGCCGGGGCGAGGCCAGCCAGGTCGAGCCGATGTCGCCGATGCGCGCGAGCAGGATCAGCAGGGCCAGGGTGATTTTGACGCTTTCCTGTACTTCCACCATCTGGGTTCCTCGCTGGTCATACGGGCGGATCCCGGCAAGGGCAAGGCAGTGCCGGTGCTGTTGTAACGGCAGCAGGTGCTGGGAGACTAGGGGACGGAGGGAATTTCTGCGCCTTTCCTGCGCCGCCTGTCGCACTGGTTTTGAATAAACTTTTGCCGCCACCTCTTACCGAAGCACCGCGCAATCACCGCCTTTCCATCTCCACCGCCGCCCGCCGCCACAGGTCGTGGTTGTCGAGGAACAGCGTCAGCATCGACCACAGCCCGGTGACCAGCGCCAGCGCGAGTGCGAGCCAGGTCGGCGGCCGCAGTATGCCCACGGCGTCTGGCCAGCCCAGCCCGACCAGGGTTGTACCCACCGCGATCAGCTGAAACACCAGCTTCCACTTGTTCAGCTGCCCGGTGCTGATCACCACGCCCAGGCAGGGCGCCATGCTGCGGAAGCCCTGGACGGCGAATTCGCGCGCGAGCAGCAGCAATACCGCCCACAGCGGTATCCAGTCCGGGTGATGGCAGGACAGCCAGACCAGCAGCACATTGGCGAAGACCTTGTCGGCCAGCGGGTCGAGGAAGGTGCCGAGGTTGCCGGCGCAGCCCAGGCGCCGTGCGGCATAGCCGTCCAATGCGTCGGTAAGGCTTGCGGCCAGGAACAGACCGAAGGACCAGAACGGCGCGGTGCCGGCGTCGAGCAGCCACAGCAGCGGGACCAGCAGCACCAGGCGCGACAGGGTGAGCAGATTGGGGATCCAGCAGGTCATGGGCGGTCCTCCGGCCGGTCCGGACAGTGTACTGCGTTCAGGCGGGTGTTGGCATGACGTCCGGCCCCGTTGGCGAGATCACCGGGACTCGCATAGAATCCGCCCGTCTCCGGCTACCGTCGTCGTGTATGCAACTGGTTTCCTTCGATGCCCTGCGCACACTGAAACTGCCCCGCACCACCTTTATCAAACCCGAACGTCTGCTCGAACACCTGCCGGAGGTCCGCGCGGCCGACTGCTTGCTGTTTCCGCCCTACTGGCAGGTCAACGCCCTGGTCTACGGACTGCGCAAGCGCATCTTTCCCAGTCATGCCACCTACCTGCTGGGGCATGACAAGGTCGAGATGACCCGCGCCTTCCAGATGGTCGCACCCGCGCATGTACCGGAAACGCTGATCGAGGCCAACGACCCGGCCGGCATCGCCCGGGTGCTGGAACGGTTGCCGTTTCCGTTCGTGGCCAAGCTACCGCGCAGCAGCCAGGGCGAGGGCGTGTTCCTGGTTCGCGACCGCGCCGACTGGCAGCACTATCTGGCGCTGACACCGGTCATCTATGCCCAGGAATTCCTGCCCATCGACCGCGACCTCCGTATCGTCTACGTCGGTTCGCGCATCGTCGGCTGCTACTGGCGCCTGCAGGGTACGCAGGGGTTTCACAACAACCTCGCGCGCGGCGGCATCGTCGACCGCAGTCCGGTGCCCGAGGCGGCCCGGGTACTGGTCGAGCATGTGGCCGGTACGCTCGGCATCAACCACGCGGGTTTTGATATCGCCATGGTCGATGGTCATCCTTACGTACTGGAATTCAACCGTCTGTTCGGCAACCGCGGATTGCAGGGTGCGAACGACCCGGTGCCTGAGGCTATCTTGGAATATCTCGTTACGGCGCTGGGGCATCACGATCCCGGCGATCCGTCACGGCCGCTGCCGCTGGCGGTCTGAACCGGCCGTAACCGCCGCATCCCGTCGATGGCAGGGTTGCCGCCGGCATCGGTGCGGCGCGCCGGCGCGGCCATACCGAGTCGTGAAATACTTTACCCATTTATATAAAGAAATAGGCCGGGCTACCGACATACCTCCTGCAAGGTCCAATCAGGACTGTACATGACACATGGAGTTCATGCGCGCAGGCGCGACAACCGGACAGCGTGAGGACAGGATAATGGCATATCTGACATGGGATCACGAACTGGATACCAAGATTCCGGTGATCGACAACCAGCATCGCCGCATCGTCGAGTACATCAACGAGCTACATGCGGCGATCGAGCTCGGTGACCGCAAACAGGTCGGCCAGGTCGTGGAACAGCTGGTGGATTACACGTTATCCCATTTCGCCTTCGAGGAAGAGCTGATGGAGCAGGCCGGGTATGTATTCCTGTCAGCGCACAAGAAGGTGCACGGCATGTTCACCCGCAAGGTGTCAGAATACCAGCAGCGCTTCGAGCTGGGTGAGGATATCGGGCGCCAGTTGCTGACCACGCTGCGTACCTGGCTGATCAACCACATCAAGCGCGACGATGCCGACTACGCCGAAATCGTACGCATCGCCATGGAGCCGGGCTCGCACCAGAAGGCCGGTTTCTTCAAACGCCTGTTTGGCTGAACCGCTATCCCGTCCGGCAGGGCCGCCGCCGCGGCCCGCAGTACGCACACGCTTTCAATTCCACACCGTTGATTCATCCCGGGGACGCTGACATGCGGGCGTCCGACAGCTTAAGGGGGCGAGACCGAAAGCCGAGTAGGTCTCGTCCCCGCTTTCCATCCAGGGCAGGCTCGCACCTGCGCGTTCCCGCCCGGGCGTCAGAAGAGCAGCGGCGGGGCCGGCGGCGATTCACCCGTGACGCCGTGATTCTCGTAGGCGCCGATATCGAGGCCTGCGAGCGGGCGCGGCGTGTTGGAGAAGTCGCGCAGGATGCTGACGTTGCCGCCGAAGCGTGATCTGAAGCGTGTATTCAAATCGGCGAGCACCGCAGGCGCCTGGTCGATGCCGGCGCCACCTGGCAGCACGTGGAAATCCGCCGCAGCCGGATTTCTGAACATCGGATCGCCGATGAGGTTGCCGCTGCCGCCCGCTATTGCGTCGATATCCGCACCCGACGCCGTCGTGATGTGCGAGTTCCAGCGCACGGAGATCGCCCCGCCGTCGTTATAGAACAGATTGTTCGAGGCGCTCGACTGGGCCGCGGGGGCATCGTCGATATCGATCGAATCTCCGCTGATATGCGAGAGTATGTTGGCTTCCATGGTGATCTTCAGGTCGCCGGCCTCCCAGGGACCCTTGATGCCCGTTGCGGTATTGTGGATGGTGTTGAAGGCGGCAATGGCGGGTCCTTCGCCCGTGCGGCCGAACTCCAGACCCATCGCGGCGACGTCGTGTATGACATTGCCCAGCACGAAGCTGTTATAGGCTTCCTCGACCCGTATCCCCTTGTTCGAGTCATGGACGTGATTGAACAGGATCCATACATGGTCGGGTCTGCCGTTGCTGCCGGCCAAGATCGACACGCCATCCGAACCGCTGGAGCCCGTCGTGCAGCCGGAGCCGTCGTCATAGCAGAATTTGACGCCCGGGCTCGTCGGCCAGTGGTTGTACACCTCGTTCTGGGAGAGGATCACGCTGCTGCAGTATTTCAGGTCGATCCCGTTCTCGCGGTTGCCATGGATCGTGTTGCCGCCGATATAGACGTGCGTCGGCGGGCTGGTGGCGCAGTCATGGCAGAACTGGATACCGTCGCCGCCGTTGTAGCTGAGGCGGTTGCCGAGGATCCACACGTGATGACTGCCCTCGGTAAGCACAATTCCGTGCATGTCATCACCCTGGTGATGATGGATGGCGTTGTCGTAGAGCGCGATATTGCTACCGCTGACCTGGATTCCGTTCGTGGTCGCGGCATTGCCTGCCACCTCGGAATTCCTGATCACGGCGTATTTCAGGTCCACGGTCTGGATGCGGGTGTTGCGCAGCGTGAAGCCGTCGAATACGAAATACGCGCCGTGTATCAGGGTCTTCACGGGGTCCTGCAGAACCGGGTGGTTGACGCCGTAGAGATACACCGGCCGGGTGACATTGCCGTTCAGCGTGAAGTTGGCATCACGGGCGAAGCGGTAGGGCCCCCCTCGGACCTCGGCCACGCTGCCGGCCGGCAGCGAAAGTGGTATGGTCAGCCGCGGTCGGTTCGGGTAGCCGTACGGATTGGCACTGTCGGTGGCATTGGCGGCGGTGTTGTCGATGTAGTAGTAGCCGGGCGCCTCGCCGGTCGGCCAGGCGGCGGGATGCGCCGGCAACGGCGCGTTGATGGGATTGCCGAGTGCGCTACCGAAATCGGGCGCCGGAATGCCGATCGGCATGTCGTAGGCATGGGCCGCCGCGCAACGCAGCAGCGCCAGCAGCAGTACCGCCATGCCGGGGAAGAATCTGTTAATCGTCACGCTTACCTCTCGAGTCAGCGGACAACCGGCGTTCAGCCGGCGCCAGCCGGGATGCGCGGTGATGGCTCAACCGCATTCCAGTATGCGTTGCGTAACCCCGACTTTCCGTGACCGATTATGGGAATCACACAGCGCAGTCAGCGGGGTCGGTGCCCCGCGTCAGGTGTCTCACTGGGTTGCCACGCATGGCGCCCACCGAGGCCATCGCAAGAATTGCGCCATACCCCGCTGCCGGGGTGAAATTCGATTGTTATCAGTTGCTTGGTGGCGGTGGGCGTTGCTGGGCCGTGTCTGCGGCGTCACTCAAGGGCGACACTGGTGCGGTGCCTGGAGCTAACTTGCGGAATATGAATGACTTCCGTTGTATCCAGATGGCAACAGGGCAGCCCCGGCGCGGTTGCCGGCCGCTGCCATGCCGCCGCACGGCCGCGGGAGCTCAGGCGCGTGGATCGCGCCGCAACGCTGCATCGCGGGTACCGTCGTAATAGGCGTCGCGATACCTTGCCACGGTAGCGGCATTCTCCCCGGCATCGCCGCCTGATTGCTGCAGGGCAGCCTGGGCCAGCGCGATGCTTGCCTCCAGATTTTCGGACACGGCGACGCGCGCCCCGCGCGCCAGCAGCTGCCGGCAGCGTTCCTGGTCATGTCCGCGGGCCAGGATATCGAGGTGGGGGAAGGTGCCGTGGAGGGAGCCGACCAGTTGCTCGGTGAGCCGGAAGTCGTCGACCGAGACGATGACCAGCCGTGCCTCACCGACGCCGAGACTTTTCAGCACCTGGGGCGCACGCGCATCGCCGTAGTAGACGGACCGCCCGGCGTCGCGCTCGCGGCGGACGACATCGGCATTGAGGTCGATCGCTGCGTAGGTCACCCCGCGCATGTCCAGGATCTCGCCGACGCGGCGGCCGACCCGGCCGAAGCCGACGATGACGATCGGGGCGGCAGTCACCGTGCCGTCCGGCAGCGCGCTGCGGCCGGCTGCCTGTGCGGCAGCCAGGCGGAACGCCCAGCCCGCCAGCGGGGGCGTCGCGAGCATGCTGAGCACGACCGCGACCAGCAGCTGCTGGTACAGGGCCGGCTCCAGCAGCGCCGCATCATGTGCGACCGCGAACAGCACGAGGGCGAATTCGCCGCTTTGCCCGAGTACCAGGGCGATCGCCAGTGACGTCCGGGTCCCGAGCCCGAACAGACGTGCCAGCGGCCAGAGCAGCAAGGTCTTTGCCAGCATGAGCAATGCAACCAGACCCAGGGAAAGCAGTGGCCGGGCGAACACCCGCTCAAGTTCGAGCGACATACCGATCGACATGAAGAACAGGCCAAGCAGCAGCCCCCGGAATGGCTGGATCTCGGCCATGACCTGGTGACGGAATTCCGAGTCGGCGATCAGCAGACCCGCCACGAACGCGCCCATGGCCATGGACAGTCCGATCTTCGTCATGAGCACCGCGATGCCGAGCACCAGCAGTACGGCCGAGGCGGTGAAGACCTCGGGAGAACCGTAGCGTGCCAGGCGCTGCAGCACGGGCTGCAGGAAATAGCGACCGCCGAGTATGATCAGCGCCAGGAGCGCCAGCGCCTCGAGCAGGGCCAGCCCGATATCCGCTTCGATGGCCAGATCCGGCAGCGCCAGCAGCGAGGCGAGGGCGAGCAGGGGCACCACGGCAAGATCCTGGAACAGCAGGATGGCCAGTGAGGTGCGCCCGTAGTCGCGCTCCAGCTGCTTCTGCTCGGTCAGCAGCTGCAGGACGAATGCGGTCGAGGAGAGCGCCAGGGCCGGACCGATCAGGATGGCCGCACGCAGGTCGAGTTCGAACAGCAAGTGCGCCACGGCGGCCAGCAGGGTACCGGTGACCACGACCTGCAGGGTCCCGAGACCGAACACCATGCGACGCATCTGCCACAAACGTGCCGGCCTGAGTTCGATGCCGATGACGAACAGCAGCAATACGACACCGAGTTCGGCGAGATGGCCGATTTCGGCACGATTGTGGATCAGGCCGAATGCCGAAGGTCCCACCACCATCCCGGCGACGAGAAAGCCGGGCACGGTACCCAGGCCGGCGATGCGTGCCAGCGGTACCGCGATCACGGCCGCGGTCAGCATGATGATGATGTCGGTGAGGTAGGCCGGATTCATCGGTCTGGCAGGGATAGGCGGTCAGTATCCCTGCTGTTTGCAGGCGCCCTCGGATACGCTTCCCGGGGCATGACGAAAAAGGGTACCCCCTGGGGTACCCTTGCGTCGCACTGGTGCAGGTTCAACCCGCCTTTTTCATGTCGCCGCTGAGTTCGCGCACCAGGGGATAGAGTTTTTCCGTCTCGTTCTGGATGCGCTCGAGTATGAGCTCGAACAGCTCCCCGGATTCCTTGAGGAAGAGCTCGTAGTCGCCGACGGCCAGCGTATCGCTCTTCTTCCTGGGGCACCAGTCCTTCATGTAGGCGGCCATGATGCGCTTGATCTCCTGCGACCCGGACATGAAATTCCGTGCCATCTTCTGGATCTCGTGGTCGTCGTGCGTCAGCAGTTTGCTGTAGAGATTCTGGTCGACCAAGTCGATATGCTCCTTGACCTTGTCGGTATAGCGGTGGAACAGTTCGCAGCAGGCTGCCGTGTCGCACATCGAACGTTCCTTGAACAGGTAGAGCAGGACGTTGGAGAGTTCAGTGATGGTGTGGTTTTCGCTATGCAGCTCATCGTAGGTGATCATGATCTGAATCCTTCATTGCGCCCCCCCGCAGAGGCAGTTGGTGTTGGCGGGATCGCATCTTGCGTAACCCAAGCATAACCCGTTAGCCATCCGTGCATCCACCTCCCGCGGGCGTGGACCGTGGCATCCCGACCGGTACGGATGCCGCGCATGTCGCTGCATGCGGCTGGAACCGGCGCATTAACCCGGGCACCGTGCAACGGGAAAAATGACAAGACGCAAATACCGGCCGCTCGATGCCTGCCCGCCGGGGCGGCCGGGATGGCGCGGCAGACCGGCGGCGCCGGCCGCATGTTTTTGCAGATTTTCCGCTAAATCATAAACTTGTTTAAGGGCGCGCCGGGTCGATTCAGGCTATAGTAAGGCAATTCATGAACCGGGCCGGGCCTGCATGCGCAAACCGCTGAAGATCAATCTGCTGAACGGTCTGGTCGTCGCGATCGTCCTGCTCGGGCTGATCAGCGTGGTGACCGTGATCATGAACGCGCGCACCTACCGCGAGCTGGCATTCAACTTCCAGCGCCAGTACATGACCCAGCTGATCGCGGCCGAAGCCAACACCCTGCTGGCCGACAATGCCGAACAGATGCGGCGCATGGGGTTGAGCATCCAGTCGGATGCAGACTTTCGGGCGGCCTTCGATGCGCGCGCGGACAGCACGCTGGCCGCCGTGCTGGAGGCGCAGTATTACCGGGCGCCGGTGACATCCAACTTGGTCAACGCCGTCGGTATCTATGTCTACGATGCCGATTTCAACCTGCTGGCAGTAGCCATGCGCAGCGACAGCAGCCTGTCGGACGATGCCATCATCTGCCCCGACCTGATCACCAAGGCGCGCATCCGCGAGGGCGCGCGCCGTCTCAAACCGCTGCACGAGCTCTGCCTGCAGGATGACATCCCCTACCAGGCGGCGATTGCACCGGTCGGCGGGCTGGTGCCGCGCGGCTATCTGCAGGTCGTCGCCGACCCGCTGCCGGCGCTGGAACAGCTCGATGCGCATCTCAAGATGCCGGTGCGCATCAGCCGTATCGACGGCACGGTCCAGTATGCCGCGAGCGGCTGGTCGGAGGACGTCTCCGCCAATTTCGTCCAGTCCGCCTACACGCTGACGACCGACAACTCCAGGCCGGCGCTCGAGATCGTGGCGGCGCGCAATGCGGATGCGCTGGTGCTGCAGATCGAACGCACCAACCGCGGTCTCCTGATCACGGTCGTGCTGGTATTGCTGACGACCGTGCTGCTGGCACTGCTGCTGGTGAACTATTCTGTGTTCCGGCCGTTGCACAACCTGCGCCAACGCGTGCGCGAAGAGTGGGCGCGCAGCGTCGACGGCGAACATGCGGCGGCCGTTCCGGGCATGACCGGCCCCACGACCTTCCATGCCCTCGGCGAACTCTACGAGACGCTGCACGACCTGGCCATACGCGACCCGCTCACCGGTACCTACAACCGCGCCCTGCTGGAGGACCGCCTGATGCAGGTGATCGCGGAACACCGCCGTAACCCCGGTGTGGCCGCCGTCCTGCTGATCGACATGGTGCGCTTCAAATACGTCAACGACATGCTTGGCCACCATATCGGCGACATCCTGCTCAAGGACGTGGTCGGACGCATCGCGGACGTACTGCGCGAATCGGATACCCTGGCGCGGCTGGGCGGTGACGAGTTCGTCATCGTGCTGCCGGGAACCGACGCGGATCAGGCCGTGCAGGTCGCGCACAAGATCATCAAATCGATGAAGCATCATTTCGAGGTCAGGGAGCACAAGATCTTCGCCGCCGTGACCATCGGCATCGCGCTGACGCCTCAGCATGGCACGGATGTGGATACCCTGCTGCGCAATGCGGACTACGCCATGTATACGGCCAAGGCCCTCAAACAGGGCTGTGCGGTGTACGATCCCTCGACCACCGAGGATGTCGATGTCGCGCGCATGACGCTGGATGGCGTGCTGAACCATGACATCAGCCGCAACGACCTGTTCCTGGTCTACCAGCCGGTCATCGAGTTCGCGACCGGCCGCATCAGCTATCTCGAGGCACTGCTGCGCTGGCGCAAGCCCGACGGCAACATCCTGCTGCCGGACACCTTCATTCGTGTGGCCGAGCAGAGCGGGCTGATCCGGCAGCTTTCGGAATGGGTCATCGAAACGGCCTGCCGCGAGCTGGCCCTGCTGCGGGAGGACAATCACGACCTGCGCACGGGCATCAACCTGTCCATGCACAATCTGCACGATTTCAACCTGATCACGCGCATCCGCGATGCCCTGCAGCGTCACCACGTGGCGCCCGATGCCCTGCTGCTCGAGATCACCGAGACCGGCGTGATGCTCGATCCGGAGCAGGTCATCGAGACGCTGCGCCAGCTGGCGGCGCTCGGACTGCGGCTGTCGATCGACGATTTCGGTACCGGCCATTCCTCGCTGGTCTACCTCAAGCGCCTGCCGGTACATACGCTCAAGGTGGACAAGTCATTCGTGGCCGAGATGGATTCCGACGAGGAAAACGCCTCCATCGTCCGGGCCACTATCGATCTGGCGCACAACCTCGGCCTCACGGTGACTGCGGAGGGCGTGGAAACGCGTGCCGTATACGAACGCCTGCAGGGTATGGGGTGCGACTACTATCAGGGGTATTATACGGGCAGGCCCATGACGCTGAAGGAGGTGCTGCAGTGGCTGGAAAGCCGGCACCGGGCCTGGTAGCAGGGCCTTGTAAGGTTGTTGATTTGAGAGAATTTTCGGTGCTGATTCTGGCCTGGTCCCGGGCTGCGGTGCACAGCCGCCGCCGGACGGGCAGGCCGGGTATGACAGGGTGGACCCGTGCGCGCGGGCACGGGCAGGCGCCGACCGGCGCGCTGCGGGCAGGGCATGACGACGCCCGCGGCTAGATCAGCAGGCAAAGTAACACGATCCGGGCTGGCGGAAGACCATGCCGTCCGGGCAGACAGGCTAGGTGCCGCGCCCCGTGCAGGCCGCGGAATCGGGACATGACCAGAATAATCACAATAACCAGTGGTACAGCGCAGGCGGGCAAGACCCAGCTGGCGCTCAATCTCGCACTCGAGCTGGTGCGGCGCGGCCACCAAACCGGTGTATTCCAGGATATCCAGGCTGCGCGCATGCTGGACGAGCAGCTCGACCTGCATCATCACGTCATACCGCAGCGGCGCGTCACCGACCAGCCGGCCGGCGATGTTCTGCGCAGCGGCTACCAGGGCGTGGACTTCCTGAGCTGCCGCCTGCCATTGACGGCATGGGCGGCAGCGGATGCCGAGCGGCTCAAATCCTGTATCCACGACATGGATACTCATGACGGCTACGACGACCTGCTGGTCGACACCTCCGCCATGGCACCTGCGACCGTCCTGGCTTGCTGCCTGGCCGCGGGCGTGGTGGTGGTGATGGTTACCCCCGACTTGCAGTCCCAGGCCGAGGCGTTCGCCCTGATCAGGATCCTGCGTCTCAACGGTTTCGATGGCGAACTGCGCCTGGTGGTGAACCAGGTGCGGGACGAACAGCAGGCAGCGGAGGTGCGCGAGCGTCTCAACACGCAGGTGCGTCATCACCTGGGCGTGGAGATTCCGCTGCTGAGCAGCCTGGCAGCGGATCGCTACGTCGCCATGGCGCTGCGCTCGCGCCAGGCGGTCAGCTCGGTCTATCCCGATTCCGCGTTGGCGCTGGCGGTCGTCGGGATCGCCGATGCGCTGGGCACGCTCGGCAACCGGACACGGTCCACGCGCCAGACCGTGACGCGCTTTTGGAAGACCTTCCTGGACAAGATCCGCGTACCCGTGCAGCTGCCCGGCCATCTGACGCTGACGGATTTGCCGGAACCGGGACCCGGGGCGTCCGCCACGCGCGCCATGGTACCCGTGGAGACCGGCCTGGTGCAGTTCGACGGCAGCCTGGCACTGTTGTGCGACACCCTGGTATCGCTGCCCAGAACCCTCGGCGTGCTGGCGCAGGATATGCAGGAGCTGGTCGCCGCACTGGCCGGGACCCAGACGCTGCGCGTGGTGCCGGACCGCGCGGCCTGCAGCGAGCGCGAGTGTCTGCAGCTCGCTGCGGCCATCCTCAACGGCGTCTGCGCGAGCGCGACGCAACGGGAGCAGGTACATCTACAGGTTACCGAATGCCACCAGGAAGCTGACACCCCCAACTGGCTGCACAATGGCGACTACATGCGCTTCTCGTTCCTGATCGGTACCCAGGGCAATCTGCTGGACCGGTTGCAGACCGTATTCTCCCGCCTGCGGCTGCCGCCGCTGCCGGGACAGGTGGAGGAAAACGGGGTGCTGTGGGAGCGGATCAATCCGACGCGCAACGTCTCGCTGGGGATCAGTGTCACACTGCCGGACGAGCTGCGCATGGTGCTGTGGGTGCCGGCGCACCGGGTTGCGGCGGCAGCCGCGGATGTGCCGGCGGCAGCGGCCGCCAAGCGCTAGCGCTCGGCCCTGACTGCACCGCAGTCCACAAACGACTGCGCCCGACCGGGATCCGGCCGGGCGCAGGAACGCCAGCAGCGGCATGGCCGCGAGCGCTATTTCTCCGCTTTCAGTTCGACCTTGGCGGATTCCCGCAGCGTATTGATGTGCTGCTGCAGGTTCTGGTTGGCAAGCAGGAGCTTGAGCCGGTCCTTGACATCATCGAACGGCGGCGGGGTGCTGTCGCGGGTATCGTCCAGCATGATAACGTGCCAACCGAACTCGGTCTGTACCGGTGTCTTGCTGTAGGTGCCTTTCTCCATAGCGGCGGCGGCATCCGCGAACGGCTTGACCATCTGGCTGGCGCCGAACCACCCCAGTTCACCCCCTGAGGGGCCGGATGGGCCGGTGGACTTTTCCTTGGCCAGCTCGGAGAAATCCTTGCCTTTATCGAGCTCGGCAATGATCTCCTTCGCCTCGTCCTCGGTCTTCACCAGGATGTGGCGGGCCTTGAACTCCTTGCCGGGCACACCGACCTGCTTGTCATAGAACTGTTTCGCATCCTCGTCGCTCACCGAATTGTTGTCCATGAAATCCTTGATCGCCGCGCCGGCCATGGTGCTGCGTTCCAGCTGATTGAGGGTCGCGGCGATCAGCGGCTGTTTGGTCAGCCCTTTGGACACGGCTTCCTGGCGCATCAGTTCCAGGGCCACGAGCTCGTTCAGGATGGTTTCGCGATCGGCTTCCGTGTCGTGGGTCTTCGCGGCGCGCTGATTGCTGTAGACATCGTACACCTCCTGGGTGATGGCGCTGCCGTTGACGGTGGCAATCACTTCGCCGCTGAGTGTGGCCGCGGTGCTGCCGGCGGCAGACTGCGGTGTGGTAGGCAGCGCCGTCTGCATCCGGTCGCAGCCGGTTGCGAACAGCAGGGGGGCGAGGAACAGCGCGTAAAGACGATGATTCATGGTGGAGATCCTTTCAGGTGTTTTGGGTGGATGAGTCTTCTTCCGGGCTTCTTGCGTCGATGCTGAGGGCATGGATGTCCCGCTGCATCATATCACCGAGGGCATCGTAGACCAGCCGGTGGCGCTGGATCAGCGATTTGTCCCGGAATGCCGCGGCGGTAATGCGCACGATGAAGTGTCCGCCGCCACTGGCGGCGCCGGCGTGGCCGGCATGTTTTGCACTTTCATCGATTATCTCGAGTCTGACCGGATGCAGCTGCTGCGCGAGGCGCTCGCGCAGTGCGACGGTGCGGCTGGTGGCGTCCGGCATCAGGGCAGTACCTTGCGGAACGGTTTCACGGTGACTTGGGCGTAGACGCCGGCGGCCTGGTAGGGGTCGGTGTCTGCCCACGTGCGTGCGGCATCCAGGGAGTCGAACTCCGCGACCACCAGGCTGCCGGAGTATCCGGCCGAACCCGGATCTTCGCTGTCGATGGCGGGGTGGGGCCCGGCCAGTACCAGACGGCCGGCCTGGCGCAGCGCTTCGAGCCGCTGCAGATGGGCGGGGCGCGCCCGCAGGCGGGCATCCAGACTGTGCTCGCGGTCCTGGCTGATGATGGCGTACAGCATTACTTGCCGCCCTCCGCGGTTTCCATGTAGCGGCTGAGGTAGAAGGCCTGGCCGAAAACGAACACGAGCGTCAGACCCATGATGCCGAACACCTTGAAATCGACCCAGATCTCCTCGCTGAAATTGAAGGCGACATACAGGTTGAGGATGCCGGTCGCCGCGAAAAACAGGATCCAGGCCCAGTTGAGGCGGTTCCATACCGGGCCCGGTGCCGTAATGGCATGACCCATCATGCGTTCGATCAGGGTGGCCTTGCTGAACAGCCGCGCCCCGAGAAAGGCGAGTGCGAACAGCCAGTTCACCACGGTCGGTTTCCACTTGATGAAGACGGGATCGCGCAGCGCCAGGGTAAGGCCGCCGAACACGACCAGGATGCCCAGCGTGATCAGGTGCATCTTCTCGAAACGACGGTGCTTCAGCCAGAACAGCCCGGTCTGCACGAAGGCGGCGCCGATGGCGACGGCGGTGGCGACATAGATGTCATACAGCTTGAACGCCCCGAAAAACAGGATGAGCGGGAACAGGTCGAACAGGAACTTCATAACGTATCCGTGGCTGGGGCTCGGGGATTAGTCTGCTATCGGCGGCAAGGGTTCAGATCATAGACTGTTTGGGTGCTGGATTGAACTGCTGCAGGTTGCGGCAGGATCCGCAGCCGAATCCGTGCTCTAGTCGTAAGGTTATGGTATTTCTGGTATTTTTGTCCGCAGCCCGGTTGTGCGCGGCAGCCGGTGCCGCAGCGGCGCGGCGGGGCGTCGTGCGCGCGGCCTAGTGCAGCGAGCGGTCCTGGGTCCACTGCCGGTGATATCTCGCCATCAACCGGCGCACGGGCTCGGGATAATCCAGCGCCGCCATCTGCTGCATACCCTCGCTGAAGAAACGCCCGGCATCCTCCGGCAGGTGACGCGTGAGCAAGGCGAACGCCGCCTCCATCAGGTCGATATCATGACTGCGCGTGGCGACGATGCTGTGATTGATCAGCAGCACGCGCCAGGGCCGACCCGGGTTGGTCTTTTCCAGGTCCTGACTGTAGCGCGGCGACACCGCCGCGACGATCCGGCCGATCATCGCGCTCAGCGCTGCCAGCGCCGCCGGCTCGCGCTGTGCGTTCGCCAGCAGGGCCAGCGCGTCGACGACCGGTTCCAGGCTGTCGATGAGGCCGCCGTGCCGCGCGATCCACACTGCCACATTCGCCACCAGTTCCGCCATCTGCGTGCGCACTTCGCCTGCCCGCGTCCGTTCCAGCTCGGCCGCCAGCGCCGCGCACAGGCGCAGGGCGTACTCGCCGATCTCGGTGACATCGGCGCCCGGCACATCCGTGCGACCGGCATCCGTTTCCAGACGGGTCATGACCTCGAGCAGCCGGTCGAATGCCTGTGGGAGTTCCGGCTGCGACGCCGTGGGCGTCGCAACGCGGCTGGCGAGCAGCGGCGACAGCCGGGCCTGTATCGTCGTGAGTTTTCCGTCGGGTAGCTGCATGCCGGTTTTCCGGGGAGTCGCGGCCAATGGTAGCAGCGTTGGCCGCAGGTACGCGAATCCTGCCGGAGCGGCACCATATCGCGCCGCTGGTGGCGGCCGGCGCGGGTTGGCCCTTGGTGCAACGCAATCGGGGCCGCGCTCCGGTAGAATAGCCGCATGTCACTACGCTACGACCTGCACTGTCACTCCCTTGCTTCGGACGGATCCCTGGCGCCGGCCGAACTGGTACGGGCCGCGCATGCGGCCGGTGTGGGTGTCCTCGCGCTCACCGATCACGACACCACCGATGGGCTCGCCGAGGCGGCAGATGCCGCGCGCGCGCTGGACCTTACCCTGGTCAGCGGCGCGGAGATCTCGGTCACCTGGCAGGCGCAGACCGTGCATGTCCTCGGCCTGGGTCTGGACACCGGCAACGCCACCCTGCAGGCGGGGCTGGCGGGGTTGCGCACCTTTCGCGACTGGCGTGCGGAGGAAATGGGGCGCCGGCTCGCACGGGCCGGTATCGCCGGGGCATGGCCGGGCGCGCGCGCGCTGGCGCAGGGCCGGATCGTGAGCCGGACCCATTTCGCCCGTTATCTGGTCGCGCAGGGCCATGCGAGCTGCGTGCGCGATGTGTTCCGGCAGTACCTGGTCAGCAACAAACCGGGTTTCGTGGCAGGGCAGTGGGCGGCGCTGGAAGACGCACTGTCCTGGATCAGGGCGGCCGGCGGCATCGCGGTGATCGCGCATCCCGCGCGTTACAATATGTCGGCCAGCAAGCTGCGGCGCCTGATCGGCGAGTTCCGCGAGCTCGGCGGCGGCGCCATGGAGGTCGTCTCCGGCAGTCATACCCGGGACAATGTCGCCGCGATGGCCGCCGTGTGCCAGCGGGAAGGCCTGCTGGCCTCGTGCGGGTCGGATTACCACGGTCCGGACAATTGCTGGATTCGTCTCGGCCAGCTGCCCGACCTGCCCACGGGCTGCACACCGGTGTGGGAGAGCGAGCGCTGGTCGCTACAGTGATTCTTGCGGATTAATCTTGCGCCACAGAGTACACAGAGCACACAGAGGAAAATATTTCCAGCCTGTTCCGGATCTGATATTGCCGGGACCGGGAAATTAAACATCATGACGCTAATTTCTCCGGGCACGCTGTGGCATCTTGTTGCATCCATCCATATCGATAACTGCTGATACGCACTCATGAGCCAGTTTTTCCAGATCCACCCCGTCAATCCACAGCAGCGCCTGATACGTCAGGCCGTGGACATCCTCCGCGGTGGCGGGGTGATCGCCTATCCGACCGATTCCAGCTACGCGCTGGGCTGCTGTATCGGCGACAAGCGCGGCATCGAGCGCATCCGCCGCATCCGTGGCCTCGACGATTCGCACGATTTCTCGCTGGTATGCCGCGACCTGTCCGAGATCGCCGTCTTCGCCCGGGTGGAAAACAGTGCCTACCGCCTGCTCAAGGCACTGACGCCGGGGCCCTATACCTTCATCCTGCGCGCCACTGGCGAGGTGCCGCGCCGGCTGCAGAATCCGAAGCGCAAGACCATCGGCATCCGCGTACCCGACAATGTCATATGCCAGGCCCTGCTGGAGGCGCTGGGCGAACCCCTGATGAGTTCCACGCTGATCATGCCGGGCAGCGAGGTGCCGGAGACCGATGCCTACGACATCCGCGAACGGCTCGAGCACGAGCTCGACCTGGTCATAGACGGCGGCAACTGCCGCCTGGAACCGACCACGGTAGTCGACATGGTCGAAGGCGTGCCGGTCGTGGTGCGCGCCGGTCTGGGCCCGGTCGACGCCCTGGGACAGTAATGCAATCGCTGGCCGCAGGGTTATAATTCCGCGATGTTCGAACTCAGCCTGGTGCAGAAGATCGCGGCCTGGATCGTGCCGGTGCTTTTGGGCATCACCGTGCACGAGGTCGCCCATGGCTGGGTGGCGAGCAAGCTGGGCGACCGCACGGCACTGATGCTCGGTCGCCTGACCCTGAACCCCTTGAAGCATGTCGACCCGATGGGGACCATCCTGATCCCGGGGCTGCTGCTGCTTATGCGCGCCGGTTTCATCTTCGGCTACGCGAAACCGGTGCCGGTCGACTGGCGCAACCTGCGCCATCCCAAGCGCGACATGGCCATCGTCGCGGCCGCCGGCCCGTTGACCAACCTGCTCATGGCCATCGGCTGGGCGCTGCTGATCCGCATCGCCTACCTGATTGGAGACGGTGGCGTGGCGCTGGTATTCATGGGTGTGGCAGGTATCTTCATCAACTCCGTGCTGATGATGCTGAACCTGCTGCCGCTGCCGCCGCTCGATGGCGGGCGCGTACTTACCGGCCTGTTGCCGGGACGCTGGGCCTGGTATTTCAGCCGCATCGAGCCGTACGGATTCTTCATCCTGATCGCGCTGATGCTGACCAACATCCTCGGGCTAATCCTGTGGCCGCTGATCGAGCTGGCATGGAGCGCGCTACTGCCCGTGTCGGGCATGAGCACGACCGATTTCCAGGCGATACTGAATTCACTGATGTAAAGAAGGAGAACAGCTTGGTCAGTCACACCACCAGCAGCCGGGTCCTGTCCGGCATGCGTCCCACCGGACGCCTGCATCTCGGCCATTACCACGGCGTGCTCAAGAACTGGCTGCACCTGCAGCAGGAATTCGACTGTTTCTTTTTCGTGGCCGACTGGCACGCACTCACCACGCATTACGAGGACTCGCACGTTATCGCCGAGCACGTCTGGGACATGGTCATCGACTGGCTCGCCGCCGGCGTCAATCCCGGTTCGGCACGACTGTTCATCCAATCCCAGGTGCCGGAGCATGCCGAGCTGCACCTGCTGCTGTCGATGGTCACCCCGCTGGGTTGGCTGGAGCGCGTGCCCAGCTACAAGGACCAGCAGGACAAACTGCGCGAGCGCGATCTGGCCACCTACGGATTCCTCGGTTACCCCTTGCTGCAGAGCGCCGACATCCTTATCTACGGCGCCGACAAGGTGCCGGTGGGCGAGGACCAGGTCGCGCACGTGGAACTCACGCGCGAGATCGCGCGCCGTTTCAACCATATCTTCGGACGCGGCGAGGGTTACGAGGAGGCTGCCGAGGCCGCCATTCGCAAGATGGGGAAGAAAAACGCGAAACTGTACCGGCAGCTGCTCAAACGCTACCAGGAGCAGGGGGATCACGCTGCCGTGGAAGTGGCCCAGGCCCTGCTCGCGGAACAGCAGAACCTTGCGCTCAGCGACCGCGAACGCCTGCTCGGTTACCTGGAGGGTACCGGGCGCATGATCCTCGCCGAACCGGCGGCGCTGCTGACCCCGGCATCGAAGATGCCCGGGCTGGACGGGCAGAAGATGTCCAAATCCTACAACAACACCATCAGCCTGCGCGAGGACCCGGAGGCGGTACAGGCCAAGCTGCGCACCATGCCGACCGATCCGGCACGGGTACGCCGGACCGACCCCGGCAATCCCGAGGTATGTCCGGTCTGGCAGCTGCACAAGGTCTATTCCGGATCCGAGGTGCAGGACTGGGTGCGGGCGGGCTGCACCACGGCGGGCATCGGTTGCCTGGACTGCAAGCAGCCGGTCATTGACGGCATCCTGGCCGAGCTGCGGCCGATCCAGGCCCGGGCGCGCGAGTTCGAGCAGGACCCGGGCCGGGTGCGCGCCATCATCCACGACGGCTCGGAGGCGGCCCGCGACGTCGCGCGCCATACCCTCGAGGAAGTCCGCGAGGTGATGGGCCTCAAATACTACTGATTGGGGGAAATAGCAGTAAAAGGCGCGACATCTGCGACACAATGGGGTAGTATCCCGCGAACGGCTGCGGTCGTTCACTCGAATCCCGCTACAGGGTAGTCAATGAGCGAACATCCAGGACACGACGTCACCCCTGAAATCCGGCATCAGGAGGAGCTGCCCCTCGCCGTCGTCCGGGGGCGCGCCATCGAGTCGCTGCCGCACGACCTCTACATTCCGCCGGATGCGCTGCAGGTATTCCTCGAGGCCTTCGAAGGTCCACTCGACCTGCTGCTGTACCTGATCCGCAAGGAGAATCTCGATATCACCGATATCGCGGTCGCCGAGATCACGCGCCAGTACGTCGAATACATCGAACTGATGCAGGAGATGCAGCTGGAGCTGGCGGGCGAGTACCTGGTCATGTCCGCCATGCTGGCCGAGATCAAGTCGCGCATGCTGCTGCCGCGCCCACCCGGCGTGGAGGAGGACGAGGACGACCCGCGCGCCGAGCTGGTGCGGCGCCTGCAGGAATACGAGCGCTACAAGCAGGCGGCCGAGGACCTCGACGCCCTGCCGCGGCTGGGACGCGACGTGTTCCAGGCCGTCGCCGAGGCGCCCGAGCGCAAGGTCGTGCGGTTGCCGCCGGAGGTGGAGCTGACGGACCTGATCGCGGCGTTCCGCGAGGTCATGCAGCGTGCCGCGATGTTCGCCCATCACCACGTGCAAATGGAACCCCTGTCGGTGCGGGAGCGCATGTCCAGCGTGCTGAGCCGGGTCAGCAGCCACCGCTTCACCAGCTTCGCCGACCTGTTCACCGTGGAGGAGGGGCGCATGGGCGTGGTGGTGTCGTTCCTCGCCGTGCTGGAACTGGTCAAGGAAGCGCTGATCGAGCTGACCCAGGCGGAGCCGTTCGCGCCGATCTACGTCAAGGCCGCTGCGCGTAGCGCGGCGGCTGACGCTGCCGAAGAAACCCCGGCTGATGCAACCACCGTGGCGGCGGTCGCCGACGAGCCGGCCACCGCGTAGACCCGAAGCGCATGGACAACGCACAACTCAAACTGATTCTCGAGGCCATGCTGCTGGCCGCCGGACGCCCGCTCTCGCTCGACCAGCTGCTGGTCATGTTCGAGGAGCACGAACGGCCAGAGCGCAACGTCGTCCGCGACGCGCTCGCGCTGCTGGCTGCGGATTACGAGGACCGCGGCATCGCCCTGGTCGAGGTCGGGGGCGGCTATCGCATCCAGGTGCGCGATTCCATGCGGGCCTGGGTCGGACGACTGTGGGAAGAAAAGCCGACGCGCTATTCGCGTGCCCTGCTGGAAACCCTGGCGCTGGTCGCCTACCGTCAGCCCATCACGCGCGGCGAGATCGAGGAGGTGCGCGGCGTCACCGTCAGCACCAACATCATGAAGACGTTGCAGGAACGCGAATGGGTACAGGTGGTCGGGCACCGTGACGTCCCGGGACGGCCGGCGATGTACGGCACCACCAAGCAATTCCTCAACTACTTCAGCCTGAAAAGCCTGGACGAACTGCCCTCGCTCGCCGAACTGCGCGACCTGAACGCCATCGGCAGGGAGCTGCAGCTCGATCTCGCCGAGATTCCCGGCCTGCTGGTCGAATCGGCCGAGGAACAGGCTGATGCCGACGCAGAATCCGCACCGACCGCCGCAGCGGAGCCGGAGCCGGTTGCGGCCGCCGCTGTCGCCGAAGCGGCAGAGGACGAAAGCGGCGCCACGCTGCACTGATCCAACCTGCCGCGCCGACGGGGCGTGTGTCCGCTATCCATGGCTGAACGTCTGCAAAAAGTCCTGGCCCGCGTCGGTCTCGGTTCGCGCCGCGAGATCGAGGAGTGGATCCGCGCCGGGCGTATCACCGTGAACGACCGTGTGGCAGAGCTCGGTCTGAGTGTGACCGAGCGCGACCGCATCAAGATCGACGGCCGTATTGTCAGCCTCGCGGACAGCACGCCGGCACCCCGCACGCTGATCTATCACAAGCCGGCAGGTGAGCTGACCACGCGCAAGGACGCGGCCGGCCGGCCCACGGTCTTCGACAGCCTGCCGCGCATCCGGCACGGCCGCTGGATCGCCATCGGCCGGCTCGACTTCAATACCTCGGGCCTGCTGCTGGTAACCACCGACGGCGAGCTGGCCCATCGCCTGATGCACCCGTCCTGGGAGGTCGAGCGTGAGTACGCGGTGCGGGTGTTGGGCGCGGTGGACGATGCGGTCCTGGCCAAGCTGCTGGGCGGGGTCGAACTCGAGGACGGCATGGCTGCCTTCGCGTCCATCCGCGATGCCGGCGGGCAGGGCGCCAATCACTGGTACCACGTCATCGTGCGGGAAGGCCGCAACCGCGAGGTCCGGCGGCTGTGGGAATCCCAGGGCATCCAGGTCAGCCGCCTGATCCGGGTCCGTTACGGGCCGGTCGGTCTGCCAGCCGGGCTGCGCGCGGGGCGTTTCCGCGACCTGGCGCCGGAGGAAATCCGGGCCCTCTATGCGACGGTGAAACTGCCGCTGCCGCAAGCGGCGCCGCCACGGCGTACCGCATCCCGGCGCGGCCAGCGCGCACGATGATGGCCAAGCGGCGGCCGGCCGGCCCGCGGCGCTGGACGCTCGCGGAGGTCTACGCCAGGCTGTTTGCGGCCTTCGGTCCCCAGCACTGGTGGCCGGCCCAGTCCCCGTTCGAGGTCATGGTCGGCGCCATCCTGACCCAGAATACCGCCTGGCAGAATGTCGAGCGGGCCATCGCCAACCTGCGCGCGCGGGACCGACTCGACGCCGCCCGGATCAGTGCCACGCGTCGCGACCACCTGGCCGCCTGGCTGCGGCCGTCCGGCTACTTCAATATCAAGGCCGCACGGCTGCATAACTTCTGTCGCTGGTACCTCGACAGCGGGGGCTATGCGGCGCTCGCACGCCACGATACCGCGGCGCTGCGTGCCGCGCTGCTGGGCGTGAACGGCATCGGTCCGGAAACGGCAGACGACATCCTGCTCTATGCCTTCACCCGGCCGGTCTTCGTGATCGATGCCTATACGCGCCGCCTGCTGGCGCGGCTGGGGCTGTACCGCGGCGATGAGCCCTATGAGGACCTGCGCCTGGCGATTGAAACCGTCCTGGGGCCCGACACCGACCTGTACGGCGAGTACCATGCCCTGATCGTGCGCCATGCCAAGCAGCACTGCCGGGTCAGGCCGCTGTGTGCCGGCTGCGTGCTGCGCGGCGCCTGTCCGGCCGCACTGCCAGCAAGCTGAGCCGCGCCGTTATCCTGCTCTAGGACTTCACGACCAGCACGGCACAGGCGGTGTCGTTCAGGATACGCTCGGTCGTGCTGCCGAGCAGGATCCGCTCCAGCCCGGTGCGGCCGTGACTGCCGGTCACGATCAGGTCGGCATTGCGCTCCTTCGCCACGGCGGTGATCAACTCGTCCGGACGGCCTTCCAGCACCAGACCCTCGGCGTCGACGCCCGCGCTGCGCATGTGATCGACCACGCGCGCGACCACCGGTTCGGCCTCGGCACGGCTGGATGCGCGCAGTGACCCGGTCTATATAAGCTGCATGGGCTGGGCAATCGGCATACCCGGGTGAGGCCTTGCTCGGACCGGCGGCAGCGATGCTAGAATCAGTCCGAACCCCACGGAGAACCGCGATGAGCACAGCAGGATACAACCCGGACCGCACCGCGGGAGCTGCGCTCGGGCGGGCCGTGTGTTGCGTTCTGCTGCTGGTGGCGCTATGCGGCGGCTGCGACAGCAAGCCGCCGGTCCCGCCCATGGACACAGCGCTGGCACAGGCTGCTGCAACCGGGGCTGCCCAGGCACCGACCCAGGAACTGGATGCCGGTATGGTCAACCCGGGATATGCAGAGAAGCCCGCCTGGTTCGCCAACTCCTTCCTCGATATCCGCGATGACGTCGCGGAGGCGCAGGCCGCGGGCAAGCGCGTGCTGCTGTACTTCTACCAGGACGGCTGCCCCTACTGCAAGAAACTGCTCGAAACCAATTTCGCACTGGCTGACACCGTGCGGCGCACGCGCGACAACTTCAACGTGATCGCCATCAACATGTGGGGCGACCGCGAGGTCACCGATCTGGACGGCAGCCAGACCACCGAGAAGGCATTCGCCGGCAGCCTGCGCGTGATGTTCACGCCCACACTGCTGTTTCTGGACGAGCAGGGCAGGGTGGTGCTGCGCCTGAACGGCTATTTTCCGCCGCACAAGTTCAACGCCGCGCTCGACTACGCCGCGCAGTATCAGGGTGACGCACCGGACTTCCGCGCCTATCTTGCGCAGGTGGATCCGGCGCCTGCCAGCGGCAAACTGTATACCGACGCCGCCTACCTCTCGGCCGACTCCGATCTTGCCGCGCGCGTCGGGGGCAAACCGTTGCTGGTGCTGTTCGAACAGAAGGACTGTGCGCCGTGTGATGAACTACATCAGGATATCCTGCAACGGCCGGAAAGCCGTGCGCTGCTGGCGCGTTTCGATGTCGTGCTGCTGGACATGTGGTCGGACCAGCCGGTCAGACGTGCGGACGGCCGACAGACCAGCGCGGCGCAATGGGCCCGGGACCTGGCGGTGCAGTATGCGCCGACACTGGTATTCTTCGCTGCGGACAACCGCGAGGTGTTTCGCACCGAAGCCTATCTCAAGGCCTTTCATATCCAGTCCGCCATGGACTACGTCGCCTCGCGCGCCTACCAGGAGCAGCCGTCCTTCCAGCGCTACATCGCGGCGCGTGCCGACGCGCTCGAGGCTCAGGGTGTCCATATCGACTTGATGGAATAGCGTTAACCAGCGCGGCGGCCGCTGCCGGCGGGCGCGGGCATTGATCAAGCCGTGGCTGGCGTCACCTGACGCGGCGGTCGTGCGTTACACCGGTATGTTCGCCGCCTATCGGGGCGCACCCCGCGTGGCCATGAGATTGACCGGGCTCCCATCCGGAGCGTCCGGCAAGCGCATGACGCTTTGTCGCGTGCCCGCGCCTGCGACTGCGACTGCCTGCGTGTCACCTGCATGCAACACGGGGGAGAGAGAATGCGCCGCAATTGATATATGTCAGGCGCCGGTGTGCACAATACGATTGTTCGGGTAGAGTCTGCGCTCTAGAATTAACATCCCCCAAGATCCAGTCTGCGCTGCCTATCCAGGAGGAATCGCTGCATGTCAGAACAACCCCGTCTCGACGAAACCACCTACGAGTCGTCACGCATCCTGCTCCAGGCGGCACTCGAAAACATGCTGGAGGCCGGCCGCAGCGTCCGCGAACTCAGTGAGTATGCGCTGGACCGGTTCGGTCACGAATTTCTGCCCTATCTGCGCCAGTTCCTGCACGAAGTCGGGCACGGACGCATCAGCATCGTGGGGCTCAGCCCGGTGGCGCGCCAGGCGCTCGCAGGGCATACGGTCAGCATCGAGGAGCGCGATCGCATGATTCGCGAGGCAGCCTACCTGCGCGCCGAGCGCCGCGGGTTTTGCGGTGGATCCGCGGAGCAGGACTGGCTCGAGGCCGAGCACGAAATCGACGTCAGTCTGGCGCAGGGGCCGGGTCTGATCGTGCGCGGCGGTCATGCCCTGGCCGCGGTGGCTGATGCATTCGAGCGGGAGCTTGCCGAGAGCAGGCAACTCGTGACGCGCTGGCTGCAGTACAAGTTTCCCGTGGTGCCGCCCGTTGCGGACGGGCAGCGTGCGGCGCGCACGCCGAAGTCCGGCGCGACCGCCAAGACCAGGGCGACGGCTGCCAAGACCGCCGGCAGCGCCGCGGGCGCGACCAAGCGGACGCCGCCGCAGCGGGCAGCCGCGAAGAAGAAGGCGGCAGCCAAGCCGGCGAGCGCGAAACAGCCCGCACGCGCGACTACCGCGAGGAAAAAAACCGCTAAGAAGTCGGCGCCGGCCACGACGGGAACTGCGGGACGCAAGCAGCCGGCCACACGCAAGCCGGCGGCCGGCGGCGCCGGGGGGAAAACCACGGGCCGCAAGCGTGCATCGAAGACGCGCCGGTAGGACACCGGCCGGGCCGGCGTGCCGGATTGCCGGCATCTGAGGTGCCGCCTTGGGCGGGTCCCGCCGGTGGTCGGGCGGATAGACTGACCGGGAATTGATCGGGCGGCGGCCGGCAGCGAAATCCGCCGGCAGTACCCGCCCGGGGAGTCATGCAGATGGTACATGTGAGACGGATCGTACTGGACGTCCTCAAACCGCATCAGCCGAATGCACTGGAATTCTCGCATGCCATCGCCGCGACGGGCGCAGACTATCGTGTGACCCTGACCGTACTCGAGGTCGACGAGAACACCGAAACCCTGCAGATCGTGGTGACCGGAAGCGCCATCGACTTCGACGCCGTGCAGGCCGCCATCAGCGGGATGGGGGGCTCCATCCACAGCATCGACGAGGTCGAGGTCCACAACATGACAGACACGCCGGGCACGTGAAACTGCTCGGCAGGGCGGCATACCTCATGCGGCTGACCCGTACCCACGGGATCGTCCGCCGCTATTTCGTGGTCAACGGTTTCGATGGCGCGTTGACCATGCTGGGCATCATCAGCGGTTTCCACTTCGGCGTTCCCGCCGATCTTGCGGTCACCATCAATGCCTGTCTGGGCGCCGCCATCGCGCTCGGCGTGAGCGGCGTCAGCAGTGCCTGGGTGAGTGAGGCCGCCGAGCGACGCCGGGCGCTGGACGAACTGGAGGCGGCGATGGCCATCGACCTGCTCGACAGCGCCCACGGCGAGGCAGCACGTCGCGTGCCGCTGCTGATCGCGCTCGTGAACGGATCGGCCCCGCTGCTGATCTCCCTGCTCATTATCCTGCCGTTATGGTTGGCGCAACTCGGCTTGCCGCTGCCCGTGGCGCCGATGCATGCCGCGGTCCTGACCGCGCTGCTGCTGGTGTTCCTGCTCGGCGTTTTTCTGGGACGCATCTCGGGTATTTCCTGGCTGCGCAGCGGTCTGCAAACCCTGCTGATCGCAGTGCTGACGGCCGCGCTGATCTACCTTTTCACGGGAGGGTAGTGTGCCGGAAGCCTGTTGGCACAGCCTGGAGACCGCTGCGGTATTGCAGCGTCTGGGCACGGACGCCGCGGGGCTGGAGAGCGTCCGGGCCCGTGACCGTCTGGCGGAGTATGGGCCCAACCGGCTGCCCGAGTCGCGGCGCCGGTCCCTGCCGGTCATGTTCCTTGGCCAGTTCGCTGATTTCATGATCGTCGTACTGCTGGGCGCGGCGTTGATTGCCGGCTTCATCGGCGAACCGCAGGACACCATTGCCATCCTGGTGATCGTGTTGCTCAACGCAGTCATTGGCACGGTGCAGGAGTATCGCGCCGAGCGCGCCGTCGCGGCATTGCGGGCGCTGGCGGCGCCGGAGGCCAGGGCGATACGTGACGGCAAGGCTGTCAGGATCGACGCGGCCGAACTGGTGCCCGGCGACATCGTGCTGCTCGAGGCCGGTAACGTGGTGCCCGCGGACCTGCGCCTGCTCGAGGCCGCCGGGCTGCAGGCCGACGAATCCGCGCTTACCGGGGAGTCGGGCAGCATCGGCAAGCGGACGGACGCGCTGCCGACGCCCGGACTGGCACTGGGTGACCGGCTCAACCTGGCCTACAAGAGCAGCCTGATCACGCGCGGCCAGGGGCGCGGCGTCGTCGTTGCCACCGGGAGTCAGACCGAGATCGGACGCATCGCCGAGTTGCTGCGCAGCGAGCGGGGTGTGCAGACCCCGTTGCAGCAGCGGCTGTCCCGCTTCGGACGCCACCTGGCACTGGCCGTGCTGGCGATCTGTGCAGTCGTATTCGTGGCAGGTCTGCTGCAGGGGCAGCCGCTGCTCCTGATGCTGCTCACCGCCGTGAGCCTGGCCGTGGCGGCCATCCCCGAGGCGTTGCCGGCTGTGGTGACGATCTCGCTCGCGCTCGGTGCGCACCGGCTGATCCGGCGCAATGCCCTGGTGCGCAATCTCCCGGCCGTGGAGACCCTGGGTTCGGTCACCTATATCTGTGCCGACAAGACTGGCACGCTGACGCAGAACCGCATGACCGCGGAGCTGTTCCTTGCCGCCGGGCAGCGCCGGGACAGCCTGCCCGCGCTGTCGCAAGCGTCGCCGTGGCAGCAGCTGGGACAGGCCCTGGCCCTGAACAACGACGTCACCGAGATCGATGGGCGGCCGGCCGGCGAGCCGACCGAACTGGCCCTGTTCCATGCCGCGCAGGATGCCGGTTTCGACAAGCCGGCGCTGGAGCAGCGTTACCCGCGCCTGGCGGTGATCGCGTTCGACAGTG
Organism: Pseudomonadota bacterium; assembly: GCA_041395565.1. NCBI lineage: Bacteria > Pseudomonadati > Pseudomonadota > Pseudomonadota bacterium. The sequence continues at coordinate 390,368 of JAWLAI010000004.1, forward strand.
AGCGCAAATGCATGACGACCCTGCACCGCACGGGCACGGGCGTGATCGCCTACATGAAGGGCGCGCCCGAGGCCGTGCTCCCGCGCTGCGTCGACCTCCAGGGGGCGGCTGCGCCGGAGGCCCTGCACACGGACAGCGTGTTGGCCGCGGCCGCGGAACTCGCCGGTGCGGGCTATCGCGTGCTGGCGCTGGCGCAGCGCACGTTGCCGGCACTGCCACACCCGTTGGCGCCCGATCATATCGAACGGGAGCTGACCCTGCTGGGGCTGGTAGCGCTCATCGATCCACCCCGGCCGGAGGCGGCGCAGGCCGTGGCGGACTGTCGCACGGCGGGTATTACCCCGGTAATGATCACGGGCGATCATCCCGGGACGGCGCGAGCGGTCGCCGAACGACTCGGCATCATGACAGCCGGCACGCGGTTGCTTACCGGTTCCGAGCTGGCGCAGCTGTCAGAGCAGGCATTTGCCGATGTCGTCGAGTCCGTGCGGGTATACGCTCGCGTCAGCCCGGAGCAGAAGGTGCGTATCGTCAAGGCCCTGCAGGCACACGGCGAATTCGTGGCCATGACCGGCGATGGTGTCAACGATGCACCGGCGCTGAAACGTGCCGGTATCGGCGTGGCGATGGGGCGGAAGGGCACCGACGTGGCGCGCGAGGCCGCCGACATGGTGCTGCTGGATGATAACTTCGCCACCATCGTGCGGGCGGTTCAGGCCGGGCGGCGCATCTTCGACAATATCCGCAAGTTCATCAGGTACACGATGAGCTCCAATTCGGGCGAGATCTGGACGCTCTTTCTGGCGCCGTTTCTCGGCCTGCCGATACCGCTGCTGCCCATCCATATCCTCTGGATCAACCTGGTTACCGACGGCCTGCCCGGCCTGGCACTGGCGGCAGAGCCTGCCGGGGCCGGGATCATGCGGCGCCGGCCGCGTCCGCCGGGGGAGAGTATCTTCGCCCACGGCATGTGGCAGCACATCCTCTGGGTGGGGCTGTTCATCGGTGGACTGTCCATCGCCGCGCAGGCCTGGGCGCTGGCGCGCGAACTCGAGTACTGGCAGACCATGGTCTTTACCGTGCTGACGGTGTCGCAGCTGTTCCACGCGCTCGCGGTGCGCAGCGAAACCGAATCGCTGCTTGTGCTCGGGCTGCGCAGCAACCTGCCCCTGCTGGGGGCTGTCCTCGGTACGCTGCTGTTGCAACTGGCGGTGATCTACGTACCCGCGCTCAATGGCGTGTTCCACACCCGGCCGTTACCGCTGGCGGATCTCCTGTTGTGCCTGGCCGTTGCCGCCCTGGTCCTGGTGGCGGTGGAACTGGAGAAGTCCCTGGTGCGCCGGGGCCTCATCTATCGCTGAGCCGGTCATGGCGGCAGTGCCGCGTGGCAAGGCGGTCCCCGGCGCACGGGGAATTACGGGATAGGTTCTAGCTGGTCCCGGCGCTGCGTCTGACGTCCTCGCATGGCGGTGTCGAGAAGGTATCCAGCTTTTCGAAGAATGTCTTGTGATCGATGTAATGTGCACCGTCGCAGGAAAAGGTCATCCCGATCAGGCCGTTGATCAGGTTGATCGAACCGTTGCGCAGATAGATGGTCTCGTCCGTGGTCCGCAGTCTGCGAAACTCCCGGAGTATCGCCTTGATGTCCTGCCCGTTGATCAACGGCTGCAGATGGCGCAGCGTGGCGTTGCGGAATTGCTCGACGAAATCGGGTGCCAGGACTTCCTCCCGTACGTAGACCCGGTAGCGATAGGCGTCATCGCTGAACCAGCAGGTCAGCTGGCTGGAGGAATAGTGAATCTTGACGTGAAACGCGCCTTTCTCGGTCAGTAAACGTTCGACGATGGTATGGATGCGATCGATTTCGCTGTCGAACAGGCTCTCCACCCTGGATTGCTGAAACAGAAACGCGCGTACGGACGGATCACCCTTGATCTGTAACCATTTTCCGGGCATGTCAGGCCTCCTGCATGAGCGGCTAGTCCAGGCGTCGACACCATTCGTCACGGCTTGCCGTGGCCGCGGCGGTGCCCGCGCCATAATTCCTTAGCATAATGGTCAGGAATAGGTGACAGTATAACCATCCGCTACGGTCGATCAAGACCACCGCGCGGAACTGTGACGTGACGGTCCGTTGGACGGCAGCGCAGGCCGGCAAGCGCGGTCAGTTCTCGGCAGCTGCCGCACGGCCGGCTTGCATACACACCGGAGGCTAGCCGAGGGCGAGGGCCTGCAACGAGGCGGGATCGATGATCTCGATATGCTTCCTGCCGAGGCCCACCCAGCCGCGGGACTCGAAATCCTTCAGGTGCCGGCTGATCACCTCGCGCGCGGTACCGAGTTCGCGGGCGAGTTCCCGGTGCGAGGCGTCGATCCGGCCGCCAGCGTCACGCCGGTTGATCAGCCAGCGTGCGAGCCTGACGTCGATGTGACGCATGGTGACCGCCTCCAGCAGCGCCACCAAATCCTCAAAGCGCCTGCCTAGCGAGGTGCAGATAAAGTTGCGGAAGCCTTCCGACCGGTTGAAGGCGTCGCGGAAATCGCGTACGGCAAGTGCGGCGACCCGGGTTTCGACTTCGGCGATGCCGTTGGCGGTATACAGACCGCCACCCAGCAGTACAGTTGCCGTCAGACAGCAGACTTCGCCGCTGTTAACCCGGTACAGCACCAGTTCGCGGCCATTCTCGAACGCCTTGTAGATTCGCAGCGTCCCCGCGGTGACGAACAGGAACTGCTTCCAGTCGCCGCCCTCGCGAAATATTTCGGTACCGGCGGGTATGACCAGTTCCCGCGCGCGGCGCGCAATCCCCATCCAGGTCGGATCGCCGACTCCGGCCAGCGCTGGAAACTGGCTGATCCACTCCGGCGCGTGCCTGGGTGCAGCTGGCGTAGTTTTTGTCACGACATTATTAATAATTATATTCATAACAATAAGTAAAGAAAATTATCTACAGTTATTTGTGATATTTTGTGGCCTGCCTCCTGTCTTGTGGCAGGGCTACAAAAGTCAATATTGGGAGCATAGTCCCAAAATATTGCCTGTCAAGGTGTCAGGCTGAACAGCCGCGCACGCCGGCCGCAGCAATGTGCAGCATGGAGCGCAACCGTGCCGGCGCCGCGTCGTCGGCCACATCCTGCCAGCGTCTGTCACCCCATGGCGCGGCATCCCTGCGTTGCCTGTTGGTGCCGCAGGGTCGAGCGCGGGCGGTGTGCTGTACGGCAGATCTACGGCGTGGAGAGCGCTGCGCGCCGCTGGCCCGGTTGCCGTTGGCTCCTGTAGCATCGGTTCCATCATGCCTGCAGCATTGCCGTGCGGCGCCAGGTCACCGCGATCGGTGCTGGAGCGCCCGGGAAGGCCGGAGACTCTCGCCATGCATTACAGGAAGCTGGGAAACACCGACATCGATGTCAGCGTGCTCTGCCTGGGTACGATGACGTGGGGGGAGCAGAACACGCAGGCCGACGCCTTTGCGCAGATGGATTACGCCGTCGCGCAGGGGGTGAATTTTTTCGACACCGCAGAGCTCTACCCGATACCGCCCCGTGCCGGGACCTACGGTCAGACGGAGACGATTATCGGCAATTGGCTGCACCGGACCGGTCAGCGGGACAGAGTGGTGCTGGCCAGCAAGATTGCGGGGCCGGGTGCCGGCTGGATTGACCATATCCGCAACGGCCGTACGCGCTACCTGCGTGCGCATCTGCAGGCGGCGCTCGATGCGAGCCTGCAGCGTCTGCAAACCGACTGCATCGATCTGTACCAGTTGCACTGGCCCGAGCGCGATACGAACTACTTTGGCAAGCTGGGGTTCACGCCCGGAGACCCCGATCCGTTCACGCCGGCGGAGGAGACGCTGGCAGTCCTGGACGGTTTCGTGCAGGCCGGCAAGATCCGGCACATCGGTCTGTCCAATGAAACGCCGTGGGGCATAATGCGCTTCCTGCAGGCGGCCGACGCGCGCGGGCTGCCGCGCGTGGTCTCGGTGCAGAATCCCTACAGCCTGCTCAACCGCAGCTATGAGGTCGGCGCCGCCGAGGTCTCATGGCGCGAACATTGTGGGCTGCTGGCATACTCGCCACTCGGATTCGGTGTGTTGAGCGGCAAATATCTCGATGGCATGCGGCCGGATGGCGCGCGCCTGACCTTGTATCCTGATTACACGCGCTACAGCAGTCCGGCCGCACGGCAGGCGACCGCGGCCTACGTCGCGCTGGCGCGCAGGCACGGCCTCGACAGCGCGCAGATGGCGCTGGCCTTCGTTACCGGTCGAGGTTTCCTCACCAGCGCGATTGTCGGTGCGACCAACATGGCGCAACTGCGCAGCGATATCGCGAGTTGCGATGTCGTGTTATCCGCTGAGGTGCTGGCCGGAATAGAGGAGATCCACACACAGCATCCCAATCCCAGCCCCTGACCGGCGCTTACCGACCGGCCCGCGGATTGTGCATTGCCTGACCTGTTGTGGTGCGCTGCCTTTCTTAACCAACCGGGGCATGATGCTGCCCTGATCGCGCTTAACCCTGAGACGGCTGCGGTATTGGAGCGCGCACCGGCACATCGTGGCCGCGCCGGCTCGCGCCGCCAGTTGGCCTGTGCGCCGTCACGCACTACTATTGCAGTCCCGACTGAATTCCGAACCGGAGTAACCCATGAGTGACGCTTTGAATTACCTGGTGGCCGCGCGCCCGGAAACCATCACGCATTATTTCAAGTTTCTCAAGGATGCAGGCAAGCATCTCGATGTCCGCACGCGCGACCTCATCTCGGTGATCACCAAGGTGGACGCCCAGACCGAGGCCGGATTCCGGCAATACCTCACGCGCGCCCTGCGTAACGGTGCGAAGGCGAACGAGGTGATCGATGCGTTGCTCATGGCCTTCCCGACGCTCGGGCTGGCCAAGATCGTCTGGGCAGTGGACATCCTGCTGGACATGGATATCCCCGAGTTCCGTCCGGAGAACCTGTTCGCGGAGTCGCGCTGGCACAGCGTAACACCGCTTGACCGGTTGCCTTCCGGCGAAGTGACTTATCTGGACTGTGACGGTCGCAGCCTGTTCGTCTACCGCAAGGGCGACACCCTGCGCGTGTACGACAGCCGCTGTCCGCACCAGGTCACCAACATACCGCATCTGGCGCTCGACGGAACGCGCCTGACCTGCCCCAAGCATCACTGGGCCTTCGATATAGCCACGGGCGAATGTGTTGAGGTCGGGAATCGACCGCTGACCGAATTCGAACACCGCGTCGAGGGCGATATCCTGCAGGTCTACTGGTAACGGCCGGCCGGGTTATGCCGCCGGCGGTTGCGGTTCACTCCCCTGCGGCTGCGTCCAGCTGCCGGCCGGTGATGCCGCGGCTCGCGCTGCTGACCAGGAACAGGAACGGCCTGACCACGTCGACCGGCTGTTTCAGGCCTGCATTCGTTTCCCCTGGGTAGGCGATACGGCGCAGGCCGGTGCGGACCGGTCCGGGGTCGAGGCTGTTGGCGCGGATCGGCGTGTTGGTATCCAGTTCGTCGGCCAGGATCTGCATGAACCCCTCGAGTCCCGCCTTGGCCACCCCGTAAGCGCCCCAGTAGGCCTTGCCATGGCGGCCGACCGCGTCGCTGGTGAAGATCACCGAGGCATCCCTGCTTGCGCCGAGCAGGCCCAGGCAGGCCATGGTCAGCAGGCAGGGGGCGTTCAGGTCGGTCTGCAGGGTGCGGAACCACAGCTCGATCTCGGTATTGCCGATCGGTACCAGTGCGCCGAGTTCGGCGGCATTGTGGACGAGGCCGTCGAGACGCCCGTATTCCCGCTCCAGTGTGACTGCCAGCGCGGTGTAGTCGTCCGGCCCCGCGCCTGCCAGGTCCATGGGGTAGAGCGCGGGTTCCGGGTGGCCGGCGGCGACGATCTCGTCGTAGGCCCGCTCCAGGCCCTGAACGTCCTTGTCCAGCAGCACCAGTGTGGCGCCGTGTGCGGCCATGCCATCGGCCAGTGCGCGGCCGATGCCGTTGGCGGCCCCGGTCAGGAGGATGATGCGCTCGTGCAGCAGGTCTGCAGCCGGTTGCCAGTCGGCAGGGGGGATGCGGGTCGTGGTCATGATTCTGCCAGGCTCGTGTGCTTGATACCGTCCTCGCGCGCGACCACGCTGCGGGTCATGCGCTCGATCTGTTCCGCCCGCGCCGGCGGCTCCCCGCTGGCCGTGACGCCGAGTTCGGTGAACCGGCGTGCGCCGGGCATGACGCGCGAGTCATAGGATGCGACTGCCTGGTTGTAGGCGGCCACGCTGCCTTCCAGATTGCGGCCGAGCTTCGCCAGGTGCCCGGCGAAGGTGGACAGGCGCTGAAACAGTTCCTGGCCGATCTCGCGAATGATGTCCGCATTGTCGGCCAGTGCTTCCTGGCGCCAGCCGTAGGCGACGGCGCGCAGCAGCGCGACGAAGCTGGTGGGGGTGGCGATGATGACCTGCCGGGCCAGCGCGTCCTCGATCAGGCTGGTGTCCAGCTCCAGCGCGGCGCTGAGGAACTGGTCGCCGGGTATGAACAGGACCACGAATTCCGGGCTGTGGCGCAATTGCTGCCAGTATGCCTTGGCGGAGAGTTCCTTGATGCGGGCGCGCAGGTTGCGGGCGTGGCGGGCGAGGTGGGCCTTGCGTTCGCTGTCGTCGTTGGCCTCGACGGCGGAGAGGTAGGCATCGAGCGGGGTCTTGGCATCGACCACGATCTCGCGCTTGTCGGGCATGCGGATCACCATGTCCGGGCGCAGCGGCCCCTGCTCGCCCTGCAGCGTCTGCTGCTCCGTGAAATCGCAGTGCTCCACCATGCCGGCGAGTTCGGCCAGTCGCTTCAAGGTCAGTTCGCCCCATTGTCCGCGCACCTCGGGCCGGCGCAGGGCTTGCACCAGGTTGCGCGTTTCGCTCTGCAGCAGCCGCTGCGACTCGGCCATGCTTTCGAGGTGGGCATGCAGCGCGCCGTGGGCCTGCTGGCGTTCGTTTTCCATACGGCGAATCTCCGCTTCGGTCTTGCCGAGTGCCTCGCGGATCGGTTTGACCAGGTTCTCTATCGCCTGCTGGCGCTGTGTGAGTTCGTCGTTGGCGCGGATCCGATGCTGTTTCATGTTTTCGTTCGCCAGCTGCAGGAACTGCGCGGTGTTGTCCTTGAGCGCGCTGCCGGCCAGGGTGCTGAAGGTGTCCTTGAGTGCGGCGGTGGACTGCTCGAACACTGTCTTTTCCTGCTGCGCAGATCTGCGCTGATAACGATAGGCCTCGAGCAGGCGGGAATACTTGAACCGCAGCCTGTTGTACTTGCGGTTCTCGATCAGGTAGGCCGTGATGGCGCCGATTTCCAGCGCGATGACGAGTGCCAGGACCAGGAACGTGAAGTCGTTCATCTGCATGGACCTGAATCATACCACTGAACTCGCCCGCTGCACGCCTGCCGGGCCGCGTGTTCGATCCCGTGCCCTGACAGCTGCCGGTGTTGCGGGCGGCGGGATGGCGGGGCGGTTCCGGCTGCAGCGCGGCGCGCGCCGGATGATGAGATGAGGTGCTAGGATCCCGCCGCGCGTCGATCCAGCCATTCCAGCACGCCGCCCGGCGTACTGACGCTGCCGCTGGCCTGCCAGGCCCGCGGATCGTCGTGCGCCTGCAGGTAGCCGAACAGCGCCACCAGTGTCTGCATGCCGGCATTTCTGCCGGCTGCCACGTCGCGCTCCGCATCGCCGATGTACACGCATTGTGCCGGTTCCGAGCCGGCCAGCCGGCAGGCCAGCAGCAATGGCGCCGGGTGCGGCTTGCGTTGCGCGAGGGTGTCGCCGCTCACCACGCAGACGGCGCGATCGTACAGCGCGAGATCCCGCAGCAGCGGCTCGGTCAGCCAGGCGGGCTTGTTGGTCACCACGCCCCAGTTCAGTCCGCGTGCCTCCAGTGCGGCGAGTACCGCCTCCATGCCCGCGAACGGGCGGGTCTGGCGTGAAAGGTTGGCGCGATAGACCTCGAGCAGCCGTGCCCGCAACGGCTCGAATTCCGGGTGTTCGCGCGCGAGTCCAAAGCCCAGTTCGATGAGTGCCGCGCCGCCATGCGAAACCACCGGCCGGATGGCCGCGAACGGCAATGCGCTCCGGCCGTGCTCGAGCAGCACGGTGTTCAGCGCTGCGGCCAGGTCGGGCGCGGTATCGAGCAGGGTGCCGTCGAGATCGAACAGGACCGTGCGGATGTGCACCGCTGCGCTGTTGGCGGTGCCGGTGGTCGTGACGTCTGCCATCAGGCCCTGCGGAAGGCGGCCAGGTAGTTTACCGAGACATCGGTGCCGAGCCGGTATTCCTGCGTGAGCGGGTTATAGCTCATGCCGGTGAGGTCCGCGAGCTGCAGTCCGGCCGCGCGTGCCCAGCCCTCCATTTCGGAAGGACGGATAAATTTCGCATAATCATGGGTGCCCCGGGGCAGCAGCCGCAGCAGGTATTCCGCGCCGATCACCGCGAACAGGAAGGCCTTGGGATTGCGGTTGATGGTCGACAGCACGATCAGCCCGTCAGTCCTGACCAGGCGCGCGCAGGCGGCGATGGTGGCGGCGGGGTCGGGGACGTGTTCGAGCATTTCCAGGCAGGTCACGACATCGAATGCGCCGGGATGGCGTGCGGCCATCTGTTCGGCGGTGGCGCGCTCGTAGTTGATCTCAAGTCCCGATTCGTGCTGATGCAGGCGCGCCACGCCAAGCGGCGCCTCGCCCATGTCGATGCCCGTGACCAGCGCGCCGCGCGCAGCCATACCCTCGCTGAGCAGGCCGCCGCCGCAGCCGACGTCGATGACACGCTTGCCGTCCAGCGGCACCAGCCGGTCGATGTAATCCAGTCGCAGCGGATTGATGTCGTGCAGCGGCTTGAATTCGCTGTGCGGATCCCACCAGCGGCTGGCCAGCTTCTCGAATTTGCCGATCTCGTCCGGGTCGACGTTGGGGATCGTCTGGTTCATGCGCTGGCCCCGATGCGTGCCTGCCACGCGTGTGCACGGGACAGGATCTCGTTGTCGTCCAGGGTCGTGAGCCGCCGGTTCTTGAGCAGCTGCTGACCGGCTACCCAGACGTCGGTGACCTGTTCGCGTCCGCAGGTATACACGAGCTGGGAGACGGGGTCGTACAGCGGGCGCGTCTCGAGCGTGTCCATGTTGATGGCGGCGACATCCGCCCACTTGCCCGTTACCAGCGAGCCGATCTCCTCGCCCAGACCCAGCGCCGTGGCGCCGTTCAGGGTTGCCATGCGCAGCACGCCATGGGCCGGCAGCGCGCTGGCATCGCCGGCAACGACCTTGCCGAGCAGGGCGGCGGTACGCATCTCGCCCAGCATATCGAGATCGTTGTTGCTCGCGGCACCGTCGGTGCCCAGGGCCACGTTGACACCGGCCGTGACCAGCGCCTGCACCGGTGCCAGCCCGCTGGCCAGCTTGAGATTGGATTCCGGGCAGTGCACGACGTGTCCGCCGGCGAGCGCGAAGTCGCTGATCTCCCGCTCGCTGAGCTGGGTCATGTGCACCGCCATCATGTTCGGGGCAACCAGGCCCAGTTCGTGCAGGCGCGTCAGCGGCCGTTTGCCGGTCAGTTCCACGGCCTTGTCGATTTCCTCCGCCGTCTCGTGCACGTGCATGTGGATGCCGATGTCCAACTCGTCGGCGAGCACCCGGATGTGCTGCAGCGGCCCATCGGATACCGTGTAGGGCGCATGCGGCGCAAACACCGTGCGGATCAGCGGATCGCCGCGATAGTGATCGTGCACCGCGAGTCCCTTCGAGATGTACTCGTTGGCGTCGCTGGCCCAGACCGTGGGAAAATCGAGCACGATCAGTCCGACACTCGTGCGCATGCCGCAGCCCACCGCGACGCGCGCGGTCACGTCCGGGTAATAGTACATGTCGTTGAAGCAGGTGGTGCCGCAACGCAGCATCTCGGCGATGGCGAGCTGCACGCCATCGTGCACGAATTCCTCGCTCACCCAGCGCGACTCCGCCGGCCAGATGTGGTTGTTGAGCCAGTCATGCAGCGGCAGGTCGTCGGCCAGCCCGCGCAGCAGCGACATGGCGGCATGGGTGTGAGCGTTGACCAGTCCCGGGATCAGCAGATGGCGGTCGAGTTCGTGTTCGGCCTCCGCCTTGTAGCGGGTGCGCGCCTGGTCGGTGGGGAGCAGGGCGACGATGCGCCCCTCGTGTATCACCAAGGAGTGGTGCTCGTAGACCGTGTTGTCCGGCTCGACCGGTGCGATCCAGCGGCCGTGGATAAGCGTGTCGACTGTGGTCATGCCGTGTTCCGGAGACTGGCTGGTGAGGTGAGTATAGCGGAGCCGGGCCGGCGGCAGGTAGCCGGCGGTGCGGCTGCCGCATGACCGCCGCCCCTGGTTCAGGCGGTAGTGTGCACATGCACGTCCCGCTGCGGATAGGGGATGCTGATGCCGTTGGCGTCGAACGCCTGCTTGAGTCGCTCCAGCAGGTCGGCACGTACACTCCAGTAGTCTGCGGTTTTGACCCAGGGCCGGACGTTCAGGTTGACGCTGCTGTCGGCCAGCTCGCTCACCGCCACGGCGGGTGCCGGGTCCTGCAGGATGCGATCGTCGGCGGCAAAGGCGTCCTTGATGATCTGCTTGGCCGTGCGGATGTCGTCGTCGTAGCCGATGCCCATGACCAGGTCGATCCGGCGGGTGGCGCGCGCCGAATAGTTAACGATCGGGCCGCCGTAGATGTGGCCATTGGGTACGATGATCTCGCGGTTGTCGCCGCTGCGCAGTACGGTGCTGAAGATGCGGACCTCCTCCACCGTGCCGCCCTGTCCCGCGGCCTCGATGAAGTCGCCGACCTTGAACGGGCGGAACATGATCAGCATCACGCCGGAGGAGAAGTTTGCCAGCGAGTCCTTCAGGGCGAGGCCGACAGCGAGGCCGGCGGCGCCGAAGACGGCCAGCAGCGAGGTGGTCTGCACCCCGAGCTGGTCGAGCGCGGCGATCACGACCACCAGCAGCAGCACCGTGTAGAGGATGTTGCAGAGGAAGGCGCCCAGCATGTCATCCAGCCGCGCCTTGCGCAGCATGCGCCCGACCACCTGCACGACGAGTTTCGCGATCCAGCGTCCGAGCACGAAGATCACCAGCGCCATGAAGATGCGCAGGCTCCAGGGGATGAGGTAGGCGCTGATCAGCTCGGCATTCAGGTATTGCTGCAGATCCATGATGCAGTCTCCCTTGTTGCAGAAAATAAAAAACCCATCGCCCTTGCGGGCGATGGGTTGCGGTTACCGCAGCCGGATTACTGCTTGCGGCTGACGCCGATGCTGACTTCCACGCGGCGGTTCTGCGCACGGCCGGCGCTGGTGCGGTTGTCGGCAACCGGCTGGGACTCGCCCATGCCGCTGACCGACATCAGGTTGGGATCCACGCCCTTGCTGGCCAGGTAGTCGCGCACCGTGGTGGCGCGACGCACGGACAGGGCCTGGTTGTAGGCCTCGGCGCCGGAGCTGTCGGTGTGACCCACGACCTTCACGTCCACGACACGGTCAGTGCGCTGGATCTTGTCGGCGAGTTCGTCCAGCTGCTGCATGCCGGCGGGCTTCAGGTTGGACTTGTTCAGGTCGAACAGCGCGCCTGCCGTCAGGGTGACGGTTTCGTAGGTCGGCGCGGGTGGCGGGGCCGGCGGCGGCGGCGGGGCTGCAGCCTCGACCGGGGCCGGTTTGCCGCAGTCGACCGTCCAGAGTTCATCCGTCCAGGAACTGGTCTTAACGCAGTTGCCGCTGCCGTCCGTGATGTAATGACCGTTGCCGTCGCCGACATAGCCGGCATTGGCCTGGCCGGCCTGGTGCGCGGACGCGGTCGCGGTGAACAGCGTTCCGGCCACGATAGCCGTAATGACTCCGCCGAGTTTCAGGTTGTTGTTCATTGAATAGCCACTCCTGTGGTGAAATGGTGAAAAAATTCGATCTGGCATTCTGGTTGATCCAGATACTGCATTCAAGGATGCCGGTTGGAACGCCGGTGCGTTCTGTTCGCAGTTGCGCACCTTATAACAAGGAAATGCAAAAACGCAACATATATTTTCAAAAAAACCACACATCGGCCTCAAATGTTGTGAATGCGCGACATGGTCGCATGGGCGGGCGTGCCACCGGCGCAGTCAGGGCCGCTGTCGGGTCGAGGCGTCCTGGGGCATGACCAGCTTCCGGACGTCGCGCCGGACAGCCTCGGTGGCGCTGGGCAGATCAAGCCGGTAGTCAGTACAATGTGCCCCCCCCAGCCACCTCGAGCCAGTGGTCCCATGACAGACCAGCCAGGATTTGCAGCCATCGAGTGGACCGGCGCCGGTCTGCGCCTGCTAGACCAGCGCGTGCTGCCCGCGCGGGAGGAATATCTGTTCCTGAGCGCGGCTCCGGCCGTTGCCGAGGCCATTCGAGACCTGGTGGTCCGTGGCGCGCCGGCCATCGGGATCACCGCGGCCTACGCCGTCGTGCTCTCGGTCCGGCAGCACCGCGCGCAGCAGCCCGCGACGTGGCGCGACGCGGTGGCGCGCGATATCGATATGCTGGCGGCAGCGCGTCCGACCGCGGTGAACCTGGTGTGGGCGCTCACGCGCATGCAGACCGTGCTGAACGGCGCCGGGGACGACCCGGAGGCGACCCTGCTGGCCACCGCCCGCGCGATCCACGCCGAGGACGTCGCGGCCAATCGGCGCATGGGTGATGCCGGCGCGGGGCTGATCGGGCAGGGCGATGCCGTGCTCACCTATTGCAATACCGGTACGCTGGCCACCGGCGGATACGGCACCGCGCTCGGCGTGGTGCGCAGCGCCTGGTCGGCCGGCAAGCTCTGTGCGGTCTATGCCGGTGAGACCCGCCCCTGGCTGCAGGGCGCGCGTCTGACAGCCTGGGAACTGGTGCGTGATCGGATCCCGGTGACGCTGATCACGGACAATGCCGCGGCGTTTCTCATGCAGCGCGGCAAGGTGCAGTGGGTCATTACCGGTGCCGACCGGGTCACGGCCAACGGCGATGTCATCAACAAGATCGGAACCTATGCGCTCGCGGTGGCGTGTCGTTACCACGGCGTGAAAATGATGGTTGCGGCGCCCCTGTCCACGCTGGACATGGCGCTGGGCGCCGGTACCGACGTCGTCATCGAGGAGCGTCCGGCCAGCGAGATCCTGACCCTGGCCGGACAGCCGGTCGCGGCCAGCGGCGCGGGCGCCTGGAATCCCGTCTTCGACGTCACCCCCGCCGGGTTGGTCGACTACCTGGTCACCGAGGCCGGGGTGATCGCGGCGCCCGATCCGGACAAGCTGCGCGATCTGGCAGCCCGTCATCTTTCCGGCTGAGCAATCCTGCTCCTGCCCGCTGCCCGGCAGGCGAAACCAGACGTCCTGGGTGTGGATATTTTCCGGGTGTAGTGGGGGAGACGGCTATGTTAAAATCTCCGGATTTGGCGCTGTAGCTGCCGCCAGGATGAAAACCCGCCCCGCGTTGCCGGGTGGAGACGTAGGGAACCCGTCTGAATGACCGACTTCGCGAAAGAGATACTCCCCGTCAATCTCGAAGACGAGATGAAGCAGTCCTACCTCGACTACGCCATGAGCGTGATCGTGGGCCGGGCGCTGCCTGACGTGCGCGATGGCCTGAAACCGGTCCATCGGCGCGTCCTGTACGGCATGTACGAGGGCGGCTACGACTGGAACAAGCCCTACAAGAAATCCGCGCGCATCGTCGGTGATGTCATGGGTAAGTATCACCCGCACGGTGATACCGCCATCTACGACACCATCGTGCGCATGGCGCAGCCGTTCTCGCTGCGCTACATGCTGGTCGACGGGCAGGGCAACTTCGGCTCCGTCGACGGCGACTCGCCGGCGGCCATGCGCTACACCGAAGTGCGCATGGCGAAGATCGCGCA
>JAWLAI010000005.1:300000-404165 GCA_041395565.1 Pseudomonadota bacterium
CTGCACGCCGGGTCGATGCTATCTTCCTGCGCCGCAATTGCTGGTAACATGGGCGGACGACGCCACCGGCACCCGCCCGGAGCTACCGTGCCCGGGTCCGCACCGGCGGCAGCGCTGCAAGCGGTATAATGGTCCGCGCATCGAACCCACGAAAGTAGACATGACGGACATCGACGCACCCCTCATTACCGAGTCGGCCGTAACCACTACGGACCGTTTCGCGCTCACCCTGTTCTTCGCGCTGGCGATTCACGCCATCATCATCCTGGGCATCACCTTCGGCCTGCATGACGAACCTCCGCCGGCAAACATGCTTCCTACGCTTGATATCACCGTCTCCAACCGCAACACGCCGCCGCCCGAGGAAGCCGACTACCTGGCGCAGACCAGCCAGGACGGCGGTGGCAACGTCAGCGAAAAGATCAAGCCGGTACTGGCCGTGCCGGAACAGGCCCCCGCGGTCAGGCCGCAGCAACCGCAACAGTCCCCGACGCAGGTCGTGACCGCGCCCGCAGCCGACATCCAGGTGCACCAGGACAAAACCGACAGCCCCGCTGAGGAAAAGCCCGACCTCACTGCCACGGAGCTGATCGAACGCAGCATGGAAATGGTCAATCTCAGCGAACAGCTCAGCGAAACCATGCAGGCCTATGCCAAGCGGCCCAAGCAGATATTCGTCTCGGCACGGACCCAGGAGTTCAGATACGCGAATTACATGGCGGAATGGGTCAGTAAGGTCGAGCGGGTGGGAAACCTGAACTACCCCGATGAAGCACGCCGGACCGGGATCTCCGGCAAGCTTATGCTGGACGTGGCACTCAATGCCGATGGAACCGTGCGCGATATCAGGATCCTGCGTCCATCCGGCTATGCCGTAATCGACGAGGCGGCCATCCGGATCGTAAACCTCGCCGCACCGTTCGCGCCGTTCCCGCCGGAGATCCGCAAAAACGCCGATATCCTGCATATCACACGAACCTGGGAGTTCTCGACCGACCGCCTGCAGAGTCACTGAGACCGGGCGCTGATCCCGGCGCCCGGCAGCCAAGGCTTGAAGGCGACCGGTACTCTGCCCGATACTATATACATGACTTATCCAGGCTCATTGAGTAATCACTTCCTGATCGCCATGCCGACGCTGGAAGACCCGAATTTCCATCACACCACGACCTATATCTGCGAACACGACGAGAACGGCGCACTGGGCGTGGTCATCAACCGCCCGCTGGACATCCAGCTGGGCGAGATTCTCCTGCACATGGATATCCACACCGATGACATCGGTGTCGCATCGCAACCGGTGTACATGGGCGGCCCGGTGCAGAGCGATCGCGGTTTCGTGCTGCATCAGCCACCTGGCGACTGGGAGGCAACCCTCAAGGTCACGGACGAAGTCGGCATCACCTCTTCACGCGACATCCTCGCCGCCATCGCCGCGGGCAAGGGGCCGCACAACGCCCTCGTGACCCTCGGCTACGCCGGCTGGGGCGCCGGCCAGCTGGAACAGGAGCTGGCTGCCAATACCTGGCTGAGCGGGCCTGCCAGCATGGACATCGTCTTCCGCACGCCACCCGAACGCCGCTGGCTGGCGGCCGCCGCGCTGATCGGCGTCGATCTGCACCTGCTGAGCAGCGAACCGGGACATGCCTGAGCCGTTGCGCACGAGCAGCCATAACCAGCACCGCGGCGATCGGCTGAAATTGCAGACCCTGCTCGGATTCGACTACGGCCGCCGGCGCATCGGCATCGCGGTTGGCCAGGAGGTCACCCGGACCGCAACCGCGCTGTGCACCGTCCTGTCGAACAACGGCGCGCCGGACTGGGGACGCCTTGCCGAACTGATTGCCGAGTGGCAGCCGCAGGCGCTGGTCGTCGGGTTGCCCTATCACGCCGATGGCAGCGATTCCGAGATGACCAGGGCTGCGCGCAGTTTCGCGCGCCAGCTGGAACAGCGGTTCGAACTCCCTGTGCATACCATGGACGAGCGCCTCAGCTCGCGCAGCGCGGCCGCACTACAGCAGCGCAGCGCACCTGCCGCGGCGGCCGGCAAGGACGCCATCGCCGCCAGGATCATTCTGCAGGATTGGCTGGACACGGAGCAGGCATGACGGATTTCGACGACATACCCGCCATCCTCGACGAAATGGCGACAGCACTCAGGCACCTGATCGAGCAAACCGGACGTGCCGATGTCGCGATAGTAGGCATACACACCGGGGGAGTATGGGTCGCCAATCAGCTGCAGCAACGGCTTGGCCTCACCGGCACACCAGGCAGCCTCGACATCTCGTTCTACCGCGACGATTTCACGCGTATCGGCATGAACCCGGTGGTTAAACCATCGCAGTTGCCGTTCAGCATCGACGACCGTCACATCATCCTGGTCGATGACGTCCTGCACACCGGACGCACGATCCGTGCCGCACTCAACGAGTTGTTCGACTACGGCCGACCGGCATCCATCATACTGGCAACCCTGATCGATCGGGGTGGCCGCGAACTGCCCATTGCCGCGGATGTCGTCGGCCGCCGCGTTACACTCCAGCCCGGCGAGCAAATCAAGCTGACCGGGCCAGCGCCGCTGCAGCTGGTAATCAGACGCAGCGCATGAACACGCGTGACCTGCAAATCGACAGCACGGGCAGGCTGCGCCATTTTCTCACCATCAGCGGTCTGAATAGGCAGCTGCTGACCGAGATTCTGGACACCGCGGAATCATTCGCCGGCGTCACCGAGCAGACCGTCAAGAAGGTTCCGCTGCTGCGCGGCAAGACCATCGTCAACCTGTTCTTCGAGGCCAGCACCCGCACCCGCACCACGTTCGAGCTCGCGGCCAAGCGCCTGTCCGCCGACGTGCTCAACATCAACATCACGCAGTCCAGCGCGGTGAAAGGTGAAACACTGCTCGACACCCTGCGCAACATCGAGGCGATGCACGTCGACATGTTCGTGGTGCGGCACGCCGACAGCGGCGCCGCGCACTTCATTGCCCGCAACGTGGCCCCGCACACCAGCGTCATCAATGCAGGCGACGGCCGGCACTCGCACCCGACCCAGGCCATGCTGGACATGTTCACCATCCGTCGCGTCAAGGGTCCCGACTTCGGTCGGCTGCGCGTCGCCATCGTCGGCGACATCCTGCACTCGCGCGTGGCGCGCTCGCAGATCCACGCCCTGAACCTGCTCAACACCGGCGAAGTGCGCATCGTTGCGCCACGCACGCTGATCCCGGCCCACGCCGAATCGCTGGGGGTACGTGTGTTTCACGACCTGCGCGCGGGCATCCAGGACGTCGACGTGATCATGATGCTGCGCCTGCAGCACGAACGCATGAAGGGTGCGCTCCTGCCCAGCGAGCACGAATACTACGAGCTGTTCGGACTGACCGAGAAAAAGCTGGCAAACGCAAGCCCCGACGTCACGGTGATGCATCCGGGGCCGATCAACCGCGGCGTGGAAATGGACTCCGAGGTCGCCGACGGCCCGCGTTCGGTCATCCTGGAACAGGTCACGCACGGCATTGCCGTGCGCATGGCAGTGATGTCCATGGCCATGCAGCGGCGGCCGGAGGCCCATGCCTGACATGTCGCCCGTCAACCGCAACAAGCAGCTCAGCTTCCACATCCGCGGCGGCCGCGTCATCGACCCGGCAAACGATATCGATGCCGCTGGCGATGTGTTTGTCACACGGGGCAGGATCGCCGGCCTCGGCGAACCGCCCGCCGGCTTTACGGCCGATGTCACGCTCGAGGCCGGCGGCTGCGTCGTGTGCCCGGGCCTGGTCGATCTCAGCGCGCGGATGCGCGAACCCGGCCATGAGCACAAGGCCACCATCGCCACGGAAACCCGGGCCGCGGCCAGTGGCGGCATCACCACGCTGTGCTGCCCGCCCGACACCAATCCGGTCATCGACACGCCGGCCGTCGCGGAGCTGATCCGCCTGCGCGCCAGCGAGAGCGGCAAGGCCCGCATCGTGACGCTGGGAGCGCTGACACGCGGCCTGAGCGGCGAGCAGCTCAGCGAGATGGCCGCCCTGCGCAAGGCCGGCTGCGCGGGCGTC
The DNA here is from genome assembly GCA_041395565.1 of Pseudomonadota bacterium. Taxonomy (NCBI): domain Bacteria; kingdom Pseudomonadati; phylum Pseudomonadota; species Pseudomonadota bacterium. The sequence continues at coordinate 304,061 of JAWLAI010000005.1, forward strand.
AGTAACGCGCTGCGGCCACTCGCCAACAACCTGGTGCTGCGCCGAGCGCTGGAGTACGCCGCCACCTTCGACCTGACCGTGTTCCTGTACGCCAGCGACCACTGGCTGGCCAACGATGGCTGCGCACACGAAGGCCGCGTGGCGACCCGGCTCGGCCTTCCCGGCATACCCGAGGCCGCAGAGACCGCTGCTGTGGCCCATACGCTGGCACTGATCGTGGAAACCGGTGTGCGCGCGCACTTCTGCCGCCTGACGACGGGCCGGGCCGCCCGCATGATCGCACGCGCGCGCTTCGACGGACTGCCGGTAACCGCCGACGTCGCGATACCCTATCTGTTCCTGTCGGAGAACGATCTCAGCGAATTCGACAGCCAGTGCCATGTCCTGCCGCCGTTGCGCACGGTGGAAGATCGCCAGCAGCTGCGCGACGCGTTGCACAGCGGCACCTTCCAGGCCATCTGCTCGGACCACCAGCCGCACGAGCCGGATGCGAAGATGGGCCCGTTCCCGGCGACCGAGCCGGGCATCTCGGGGCTGGACACACTGCTGCCGCTGGCGCTGCGGCTGGTGGAGGAACGCATTCTCACCCTGCCGCAGCTGATCCAGCGGCTCACCTGCGGACCGGCGCGTATACTCGGCCTGCCGGCCGGCACCTTGACCGTGGGGGCCGCGGCCGATATCTGCATCTTCGATCCCGAGCATACCTGGTTACTGAATGCCCGCAGCATGCGCAGCCAGGGGCACAACACCCCTTTTGCGGGCTGGGAAATGAAGGGACGCACCGTACACACCCTGCTGGGCGGCCGGCTGGTATATTCACTGGCGACCTGATTCCGGACGGCAAGTCCGCGAGCATGACCCGCCAGTCCCGGGGAATACCCGCGCTGAACTTCCGGGGCCGATACCGTTCTGATAACGCGGACCTGCCCGCCACCCCGGGATCGACGAGATTGAAAAATCCATGAATCGTGCCGTAGCGAAGACCCATCAACGCAAGTGGCTGCTGTGGCTACCGCTGTTGCTGCTTGCGGCCGGCGCGGGCTATCTGCTGCTGCCACGGCAGCAGGACGAGGCGCAGCCGGCCTGGAGCACGACACCGGTAACCCGCGGAGACCTGGTGGCCACGGTCTCCGCCACCGGGACGCTCAACCCGCTGATCACCGTACAGGTGGGCAGCCAGGTATCCGGCACCATCCAGTCGCTCGAAGCCGACTTCAACTCCCCGGTACATGCCGGCGACATCATCGCCCGCATCGAGCCCTCGCTGTTCCGGGCCAAGCTGGCGGAGGCCGAGGCCGACCTGAAGAATGCCCAGGCCCTGCGCGACAAGGCGGCGATCGCGGTCAGGGAGAAGCGCCGCAATCTCGAGCGTATCAAGGGTCTGCAGGAACGCAAGCTGGTGTCGGACAGCGATATCGACACGGCTCAGTTCGCGCTCGACAGCGCCGTCGTCGAATTGCGCGAGAAGGAGGCGGCGGTGGCCAAGGCCGACGCCACGCTCGATCACGAACGTTTCAATCTCGACAACACCATCATCCGGGCACCGATCGACGGCGTCGTCATCTCGCGCAGTGTCGACGTTGGCCAGACCGTGGCCGCCAGTCTGCAGGCGCCCACACTGTTCACCATCGCCCGTGACCTGACCCGGATGCAGATAGAAACCGACGTGGACGAGGCCTACATAGGCCAGGTCAAGGCAGGTCAGCCGGTAAACTTCAGCGTGTTCGCCTGGCCTGAGCGGGAATTCCACGGCGAGCTGGTACAGGTACGGCTGGAACCCAAGGTCGAAGCCGGTGTGGTGAAATACAACTGCGTCATCCAGGTCGACAACAAGGATCTCGCGCTCAAGCCCGGCATGACCGCCACCGTGTCGATCGAGGTTGACCGCCGGAGCGATGTCCTCAAGGTCGCGAACGAGGCATTGCGTTTCGTGCCCGAGCTGCCGGCAACCGAACTGGCGCGCCTGCGGCGGGAGCTTGCCAGCGGTGAATCCATGGTGTGGATACCGTCGGCCTCCGGGCTGGAACCCCGCAAGGTCAGCACCGGCTTGGCTGGAGAGAAGGAAACCGAGATCAGCGGCACGGGCATTACCGAGGGCTTGTCCGCGGCCATCCCCGTGCGCAAGGATGCCGGCGGCCGCTTCCGCGGCATCAGCCTGTTCTGAGACATGACCGGCCCCGTTATTCAAATGGCCGGCGTGCACAAGACCTACGCCATGGATGGCGTCCAGGTACACGCGCTGCGCGGCGTCGACCTGGCGGTCGGCGCGGGCGAATATGTCGCCATCATGGGCACCTCCGGCTCCGGCAAGTCGACGCTGATGAACATCATGGGCTGCCTGGATCTACCCGACAGCGGCAGCTACCGACTCAACGGCGAGGATGTCACCCGCCTCGATGCGGACCAGCTCGCGACGATCCGCAACCGGTCCATCGGTTTCGTATTCCAGAACTTCAACCTGCTGGCACGGACCAGCGCCCTGGACAACGTGGAGATGCCGCTGGTCTACGCCGGCATCGACCGGCAGACGCGGCACGCCCGCGCCCGCACCATGCTGGAACGCATGGGGCTGGCCGACCGCACCGGCCACCTGCCAAGCCAGCTTTCCGGCGGCCAGCAGCAACGGGTCGCGCTGGCACGGGCCTTGGTCACGGAACCTGCCCTGCTGCTCGCTGACGAGCCTACCGGCAACCTCGACAGTACGACCAGCAGTGAAATACTCGCCATCCTCGATGCGCTGAATAACCGTGACGGGGTGACCATTGTGCTGATCACGCATGAAGCCGATGTCGCCGCCCGCGCCCGGCGCCAGCTGATCATGCACGACGGCCGGCTGCAGGACTGAGATGATCTGGTCCACGGCATTTTCCCTGGCGCTGCGTTCGCTCTGGCGTAACAAGGTCAGGGCGATGCTCACCGCGCTGGGCGTCATCATCGGCGTGGGCTCGGTAATCGCCATGCTGGCTGTCGGCGCCGGCGCACAGCAGCGCATCGCCAGCCAGCTGGAAAGTATGGGCAGCTCCAGCCTGACGGTGCGCTCGGGCAGTGTGACCCGTGGCGGCGTGCGCACCGGTACCGGCACGACGACCACGCTGACCGCGGCAGACGCGGAGGCCATCGCCGGGCTGCCGAACGTCACCGGCGCTGTCCCAAGCGTGCGTGGCAGCGCCCAGGCACGCTACAGTGGCAGCAACTGGGGCACCGCGATCGAGGGCGTCACGCCTGACTTCGTGACAGTGCGGAACTGGCCGCTGGCCGAGGGTGAATTCTTCAGTGCGCGCCAGTTGCAGGCGGCCGACCACGTGTGCGTGCTCGGGCAGACGGTGGCGCGCGAGCTGTTCGGCCTGGTCAGCCCGGTGGGCAAGACGATTGTCATCAAGGGGCTGGCCTGCCGTGTACTGGGCGTGCTGACAGGGAAAGGCGCGAGTGCGCACGGCACGGATCAGGACGATACCATCGTTGCACCGCTGACTACCGTGCAGCGCAAGCTGCTGGGTATCGACTATGTCCACACCATCGAGATTCAGACGGCAGGCGCGGAAGCAGCCAGCGCGGCCTATACCGAGGTCAAGCGCCTGCTGCGCCTACGACACCGCCTGCAGTCCGGCCAGGACGATGACTTCCGCATCTTCAACCGGGCCGAGCTGGCGCAAACCGCTGCAACCAGCGCCAGCGTGTTCACCTGGCTTCTCGGCTCGATAGCGTCGGTATCCCTGCTGGTGGGCGGCATCGGCATCATGAACATCATGCTGGTCTCGGTCACCGAACGCACCCGCGAGATCGGCATCCGCATGGCGCTGGGCGCACGCCGCCGCGACATACTCTGGCAATTCCTGCTGGAAGCACTGGTACTCAGCGGTGCCGGCGGGCTGCTGGGCGTGCTGTTCGGGGTCGTCACGGCGCTTACCCTGGGCCAGTTGTCTCAGTTTCAGATCGACATCAAACCCTGGTCCGTGATACTGGCCTTTTCCTTCGCTGCCGTCATCGGCATATTCTTCGGACTACACCCGGCACGCAAGGCCTCGCGTCTGCAGCCGATCGAAGCGTTACGCTACGAGTAGCAGCCTCCCGAAGTGCGGTCTGTGAGCGGCGCTCAGTGGCAGCACAGCGGGCAGATATTGATACGCAGCTTTTCCATCCTGCTGCAAACCCGGGCACGGATCCTGTCAAGACAGGCCAGCAGCGTACCGTACAGGAATTGCGCGCGGGCTGCCTGTGCCCGGCGCAGCATCTGATCGTAGGCTGCCCACGGGAACCGTTGCATGTCGCTGTAAGCTGTATCCATGTCGTGGTGATTTTCCATTGCCGGGTTTCCTGATCGTTCGAATGCGATTCTCACACGCGATGCTGCCGGCAGCAACCCGACAGTAACGCAGCCGCTGCTATCAGGCAATGCCAAGGGGGAAAAAGTACACGAAGGTATAGCACAGCACGTGCCACCGTATTCGCTGGCGCAGGAACAGCGATGGTGCATGCGCGCACCGCACAGGTGCGGCTGACAGCATGCCACCGTACACGCTACGGCCAGCCAACCTTACCGCTGCAACAGCACGCCCGCATCACACCGTGCCGCGGCATGTTTGCATGGAAACATGCCGGCATGCAGGCCGGCAGCGCAGCCGGCTCAGGTTGCCGCTGCAGCGCTGCGCCGTATCAACCGGTAACTGACCTGCCCGGCGCAGCGTTCGCGATACGGCAGCCAGTTGGCAGGCAAGTCGGGCTGCGTGTCCTTTGCCGTTTCCAGGTACACCCATGCGTCGTTCGTCAACCAGCCCCGGCTCTCGAGCAGCCGGATGCACTCGGGCAGCAAACCGGCACGGAACGGCGGATCGACGAACACGATATCGAAAGGACGCGGCGCCGCGGCCAACCATAGCAGCGCATCGGCCTCGATCACCTCGATCTGCCCGCCGCCCAGCCGATCGATCTGCTCGCGCAGCATGCGCACGGCGCGCGTATCGCGCTCGATCAGCACGCACCGACCCGCACCGCGTGATGCCGCTTCGATCCCCAGGGCGCCGCTGCCGGCAAACAGGTCGAGACAGGCGGCGCCGTGAATGACCGGCGCCAACCAGTTGAACAGCGTTTCGCGCACGCGGTCGGGGGTCGGACGCAGCCCCGGCAGCGGCACGAATGCCAGCTTGCGCCCACGCCAGCTGCCGCCAATGATCCGGAGCTGGCTGAATGATGACCGTGTCGCCATGTCTGCGATCATCCATGAAGTCGGCAACGGCGTCGAGCGCCGCCGCAGCGGGCGGAGCACGGACCACTGCGCACTCCGCCCGCCACACGCTCAGCTACGGCGCCTGGCTATACCGACAAGACCGGCGCAACCGGACAGAAACAGCGCCAGCGCCGGCGGCACCGGCACGGTGCTGGCCGGTACCAGACCGGGAGTCGGCAGCTCGAGTCCGAAAAAGTCGACACTGTTGTCATTGCTGTCAAGACGCACATCCACCCGCGCCAGGCTCCAGCCGGCAGCCACATCCGGCGCCGCAGCGCCCTCGCCGGCGAAGCTGGCCGCCGTGAAGTCACCGTAACCTAGCGCGTCCACGATACCGTTGACATCGCGCAGCACAATCGAGTCCGGCCCGTTCTGGAACTCGACATCCAGCACGAGATCGACGTTGGCCACCAGGCTGGAGCCGTCACCGCTGTCATCTCCGATCACGAAAACGCCGTCGGCGGGGAATACGCCGCTCAGTTCGGCTGACTTGTAGACACCGCCATCCGTACCGTTCACGCCCTCGAGCGTCAACCCCGTGAGCGGGCTGCCCGGCACGCCGTACAGTTCGACGAAGACATTGCCGCGGTCGGTGCCGGCGGCGTCGTAGAGCACTTCCGAGATGACGGTTGCGGCCGGCGTACCCGCCGCCAGCGTGGACGTTGCTATCGCGATTGCAGCCTGCGCCAGGCGCGGCAGGCCGGTATTGTGCAGTTTCATGAGCCCCTCCAGTGTTTGTCAGATCGAGTGCGTTCCCGCACCGGTTGGCTGCAGGCATCCCTGCCCGGTCCCGTTTCGGATGTTCCGGGTTGCAGCCTAGTGGGCTCGATGTGGCAGTGGCAGCGGGCACACGCAGCACGGCCTGTCAGCAACAACTGACAGGCCGTGTCCGTGAACGGTTAAGGGGGGGTCAGCTTTCGCCGCCGACGATCACCGTGGCCATGGTATCCGGCTGCACGCGGCGCCTGAAGGCATCCATGATCTGTGCACGGGTTACGGCCTCGATCTTCGCGTTGAAGGTATCCAGGTAGTCGAGCGGCAGGTCGTAGAAGCCGATGACCACCAGATAGCTGAGGATCTTGGCATTGCTGTCGATCTGCAGCGGAAAACCGCCGGTGAGATTCTTCTTAGCGTCGACCAGTTCCGCATCGGTCGGGCCTTCTTCGACGAACTTCTGCAGGGTCTCGCGCATGACCTCCAGTGCCGCATCGGTTTGGTCGTTGCGTGTCTGCAGCGACAGCAGGAACGGCCCGTCCTGCTCCATGGGACTGAAATAGCTGCCGACGCTGTAGGACAGGCCGCGCTTCTCGCGCACCTCCTCGCTCAGCCGCGATACCAGGCCGCTGCCACCCAGGATGTGATTGCCGAGATAGAGCGGAAAATAGTCCGGATCGCCACGGTGCATGCCCGGCGCCCCCACCCGCACGGTGGTCTGGACGGATGGATGATAGATGCGCTCGCTGCTGGCCTTTTCCAGGCGCGGCACCGCGGGCAGCTGCGCGGCACGTTCCCCGGCAAGCAGGCGTGCGGCGAGCTGCCCGGCCAGCTGCTCTGCCGCCGCACGGTCGATGTCACCCACAATGGCCAGCACGGCATTGCGGGCGACGTAGTAGCGCGCGTGGAACGCCCGGATATCCGCCAGCGTCAGCGCCTTGATGCTTGCCTCGGTGCCGCTCTCGCGCAGGGCGTACGGATGATCGTGATAGATCGCCTCGAAATGCGCATATTCGGCAACGGTAGCGGGCGATTGTTCGTCCGCACGCAGCGAGACCAGCGTCCGCTCGCGCTCGCGCTCGAAATCGCGCTTGTTGAAATCCGGCTTGCCGAGGATGTCGCCGAGGAGCGCCAGCGCCGGCTGCAGGTACTCCGGATCACTCAGGCTGCGCAGGCTCACCCAGGCCATGTCGCGCGCCGAACCCGTCTCGAGCTCTGCCCCCAGCGCATCGATCCGGCTCGCCAGCTCATCGGCGCTGAGTCCGGCCGCGCCGGTATCCAGCAGGGTGCTGGTCATATGCGCGACGCCGGAATGCGCACCGTCGCGCGCACTGCCCGCGGCGAAAGTGATGTTCAGGTCGATCATCGGCAGTTCCGGCGCATACACGTAATAGACGCGCAGGCCGTTGTCCGTCACCCAGTGCTGGATCGGCGGAATGGCCTGTGCCGGCAGCGCCGGCAGGAGCAGCGCCAGCCACAGCAGACGGCCCAGGAGGCAGCGCGACAGGCCGCCCGTGCGGTATGCGTGTTCAGTGAACATGGCTATCCTCCGGCAGGGCCGCAGCCCGTTTGTGTTCGGCATCCATGGGCAACGGGACCAGTTCAGCCACGGTCAGGTTCCGGTCCACCAGGTATTTGGTGGCCACCGCCCGTACCTGTTCGGCGGTGACCGCCTTGATACGTGCGACGTAGTCGTCCGCCACGCGCCAGTCGAGGCCGACCGCTTCGAGCTGGCCGATCTTCATGGCCTGATAGAAGGCGGAATCCTGCTCGTAGACCGCGCTGGCGACGACCCTGGCCTTGACGCGCGCCAGCTCTGCATCGGACACCGGCTGCTCCTGCAGGCGCTTGACCTGGTCGAGCAGGGCCTGCATCACCTCGGCGACGCTGTGCTTGCCGCCCGGCGTGCCATCGAGCAGGAACAGGTCTTGCTGGCGGCTGTACAGGTCGTAACCGGCGCCGGCGCTGGCGGCGACCTGGCTGCCGCGCACCAGCTCCGTGGACAGGCGTGCACTGTCGCCGCCGTCCAGGATGCTGGACAGTACCTCGAGCGCATAGGGTTCCTGCACGTCCGCCGCCGTCTTCAGCACCGGCACCTTGTAGCCCATGATGACGTACGGGACCTCGGCCGGCGCCTCGACGCGGATCGAGCGGCGCCCCGGCTGATCCGGCTCAACCCGCGGCTTGGACTGCGCGATGGCCTCCGGCTTGAGCGGACCGAAGTACTGCTTGGCCAGGGCGAGCACCGCATCCGGCTGCACGTCACCCACCACCACCACGATGGCGTTGTTGGGTGCATACCAGCTGCGATACCAGCCCTGCAGGTCGGCCAGCGTGAGATTCTCCAGGTCGTTCATCCAGCCGATGGTCGGCGTGCGGTAGGAACTGGCGGTAAACGCCGTTGCCATGAACTGCTCGTGGGTGAGCGCAGTGGGCTTGTCCTCCGTGCGCATCCGCCGCTCTTCCATTACCACGTTGATTTCCTTCTGGAATTCCTTCTCCAGCAGGTGCAGCTTGCGCATCCGGTCCGCCTCCAGCTCGAAACTGACCGGCAGGCGGGTGCGCTCCAGGCGCTGGAAATACGCGGTATAGTCCTGACTGGTGAAGGCGTTCTCCTGGCCGCCGTTGGCGGCGATGATGCGCGAGAACTCCCCGGGCGGGTGGTTGTCGGTGCCCTTGAACATCATGTGTTCCAGCACGTGCGAAACCCCGGTGATCCCGTCGCTCTCGTAACTGGCACCGACGCGGTACCAGACCTGCGACACCACGACCGGGGCGCGGTGATCCTCCTTGACGATGAGTTTCAGCCCGTTGTCGAGCTGGTATTCATGGACGCCGCCACCCGCCGACACCAGCGGACCGAACAGGCCCAGGACGATTGCAAGCACACTGCGCATTCGATTTCTCCCCAATTGCGATGGTTACCCCGGGAGGTACAGGATGATAGGATATCCGGCCGGAGAATACCCGCTTCCTGAAAGACAACAGAACCGATGCCAGGTTTCCTGAAATCCCGAACTTCGAGCGAATCGGAAAAACCTGCCAAGCAGGGCGTATTCGCGCGTCTGCGCGCCGGCCTGTCACGCACGCGCCAGAGCCTGGCCGAGGGCGTCACCGGCCTGGTACGCGGCAGCCGCAAGATCGACCGGGATCTGCTCGAGGAAATCGAGACCACACTGCTGGTCGCGGATGTGGGCATGGAGGCCACGCGCGAGATCATAGACAATCTCACCGATCTCATCGCGCTCGGGCAGGTGACCGACGCCGATTCGCTGATGGCGGCCCTGCGCGACCGCATGCAGGCCATCCTGCAGCCCTGCAGTCTCCCGCTGACGCTCCCGGCCGACCAGCGCCCGTTCGTGATACTGATGGTCGGCATCAACGGCGCCGGCAAGACCACGACTATCGGCAAACTGGCGCACCGTTTCCAGCAGCAGGGCAAGCAGGTGATGCTGGCCGCCGGCGATACCTTCCGTGCCGCCGCGGTGGAGCAGCTGCAGACCTGGGGCGAACGCAACAACGTACCGGTGATCGCCCAGGACCAGGGCGCGGATGCCGCCTCCGTCATCTTCGATGCGCTGCAGTCGGCTCGCGCGCGCAATATTGATGTGCTGATCGCCGACACCGCCGGGCGCCTGCATACCCAGTCGAACCTGATGGAAGAGCTGAAGAAGATCAAGCGCGTGATGGCCAAGCTCGACCCGGCGGCGCCGCAGGAGGTGATGCTGGTGGTCGACGCCGGCACCGGCCAGAACGCGCTCAACCAGGCGCGCGAATTCAACGAGGCGGTCGGCCTCACCGGCATCACGCTCACCAAGCTCGATGGCACCGCCAAGGGCGGCATCATCTTCGCCATCGCACGCAAGACCGGCATCCCGATCCGCTTCGTCGGCGTCGGCGAAGGTATCGAAAACCTGCGCGAATTCGATGCCGCCGAGTTCGTGGAGGCCCTGTTCGCGAGCGGCGCCGACTAGCCGCCGCGGACAGGCGACCGTCAGGGCATGATCCGTTTCACCAACGTCAGCAAACGCTACCCCGGCGGGTTCGAGGCGCTCAGCAACATCAGCTTGCACATGGAACCCGGCTCGATGGCGTTCCTGACCGGCCATTCCGGCGCCGGCAAAAGCACCCTGCTCAAGCTCATCGCGCTGATCGAGCGCGGCACGCGCGGCCAGATCTTCCTGGACGGGGAAAACGTCACCGCTGTCAGCAGTCGCCGCATCCCCTACATCCGCCGCAAGATCGGCTTCATCTTTCAGGACCACCACCTGCTGTTCGACCGCACCGTGTTCGACAACGTCGCGCTGCCGTTGGTCATTGCCGGCTACCGGCACCAGGAGATCGGCCGGCGTGTGCGGGCCGCGCTCGACAAGCTCGGCCTGCTCAGCAAGGAGCGGCTGTACCCGATCACGCTCTCGGGTGGTGAGCAGCAGCGTGTCGGCATCGCGCGTGCGGTGGTCAACAAACCCATGCTGCTGCTGGCCGACGAACCCACCGGCAATCTCGATCCCGACCTGTCGCGCGAGATCATGCAGCTGTTCTGCCTGTTCAACGACGTGGGCGTGACGGTACTGGTCGCCAGCCACGATATTCCGCTGATCCGCTCGCTCGACTACCCGGTCCTGTCGCTGGAGCACGGCCGGCTGGTGCAGCACGCGGAAGCCTGCGCATGATCGGACGCCCCGGTAAGCGGCGCGGCTCCGCCCGGGTCAGCAAACGCCCGCCGCGCATCGTGCACCCGCGCGTCTGGCTGCAGCGGCATGCCCAGGTCGCACTGGAGAGCCTGGGTCGTCTCTACCGCAACCTGCTGCCCGCGGCCATGACGGCAGCGGTGATCGGCATTGCCCTGGCGCTGCCGGCCGGACTCTACCTGCTGCTGGACAACCTGCACCGCCTGAGCGGCAGCTGGGATGGCCAGGCCAGCATTTCGGTGTTTCTCAAGAGCGAGGTGCCGGCAGCGCAGACCGAGGGTCTGGCGACGCGGATTCGGGCCTGGCCGGAGGTCGCCGGTCTCAAATTGATAACGCCGGCGCAGGCACTGGAGGAATTCAGCGCACGCGCCGGCCTGGCCGACGCGCTCGCGACTCTGGACGAGAATCCGCTGCCCGCCGTGCTGGTGGTGACCCCGCGCCGGGAATACACCGCACCGGAGGCAGCCGCATCCCTGCAGCAAAAGCTCCGCAGCCTGCCCGAGGTGGACCTGGCCCAACTCGATCTGGAGTGGGTGCAACGGCTGACCGCGATGATCGACATCGCGCGCCGCGGCATCGTGGTCATCGGCTCCCTGCTGGCACTGGCCGTCCTGCTGGTAATCGGCAATACCATCCGGCTGGAAATCCAGAACCGCCGCGCCGAAATCGTGGTCATCAAGCTGATCGGCGCGACCAATGCCTTCGTGCGCCGCCCGTTCCTGTACAGCGGGCTGTGGTACGGACTGCTCGGCGGACTGCTCGCCTGGCTGCTGGTGACGGGCGGTTTCTGGCTGCTGGCCGGCCCGATCGCGCGGCTGGCAGGCCTCTACCACAGCGACTTCGCGCTCGACACCTTGCCGCTGCTGTCGCTCGGCGCGCTGCTAGCCGGCGGGACCCTGCTTGGCCTGCTGGGTTCCTGGCTGGCCGTCGGACGCCACCTCAGCACCATCGAACCGAGCTGAACCTCCCGGCGGGCCAGATCCGCGGCCGGCTCAAGCACCGGGATATGCAGCCGACGCAATTGCAACTTTTCCGCGAATTGGCACTCTATAGGCAAGAGTGCTAACATCACAAGAGCCATTGCGAGGAACCGGATACAACCCATGACGAACGATTTGGTTGTTAAAAATCAATCACTTGCGATACCGCTACCGACCGGCAGCCTGGATCAATATATTCATGCCGCGATGAGCATCCCCGTGCTCAGCGCCGAGGAAGAGCGTGAACTGGCCGTGCGCCTGCACGACCAGAACGACCTGGAGGCCGCGCGCAGACTCGTGATGTCACACCTGCGTTTCGTCATCAGGATCGCGCGTGGCTACAGCGGCTACGGACTCGCGCTCGGCGACCTGATCCAGGAAGGCAACATCGGCCTGATGAAGGCGGTCAAGCGTTTCGATCCCGCCCAGGGCGTGCGGCTGGTATCCTTTGCCGTGCACTGGATTCGCGCCGAGATGCATGAATTCATCCTGCGCAACTGGCGGATCGTTAAGGTCGCCACCACCAAGGCGCAGCGCAAGCTGTTCTTCAACCTGCGCAGCAAGAAGCAGCGTCTCGGCTGGATGAACCGGGATGAGGTTGCTGCGGTGGCAGCGGACCTCGGCGTCAAGCCGGAAACGGTCCTGGAAATGGAGTCCCGCCTCAGCGGCCAGGACATCGGCTTCGATCCCCTCGGCGGCGACGATGACGATGACGGCTGCTACGCACCCGCGGCCTACCTCGCGAGCCCCGCCAGCGATCCGGCCCTGCTGCTGGAGCATGCGGACTGGAGCGCGACCAAGGCAGACGGCCTGGCCACAGCGCTCGACACGCTCGACGCGCGCAGCCGCGAGATCCTGGAAGCGCGCTGGCTTGCGGAAGACAAGGCCACGCTGCACGAACTCGCCGCGCGTTTCGACGTCTCGGCAGAGCGCATCCGGCAGCTGGAAAAGAATGCCCTGGGCAAGCTGAAACAGGCCCTGCAGGACTGAGCCCCTTTAAGCGGGTGTTAAGCCGCCCCGGCCAACATTTAGCGGACGCCACGGCCCTGCGGGGCCGTTGCCGTTACTGCGATACCTGACGAAGCGAACCGCCACAGGAAGCGGAACACGTGCATACAACATGGCTTAATCTGCTGGTCACCTCATTCCTGGTGCTGTTCACCAATCAAGCGTTTTTCAAAAACGTTGCCGCCGCCTATCCCGACACGCCGCAAACCTTTGTCTTCATTACCTCGCTCGGCATCCTGCTGGCAGGCTTCATTCTGCTCCTGCTGACGCTGCTCTCCTGGCGGCCTATCACCCGGGCGCTGCTGATCGCGGTGCTGCTGCTGGCGTCCGTGACCGCCTACTTCATGGACAGCTACAACGTGGTCATCGACACCGGCATGATACGCAATATCATGCAGACCGATATCCGGGAGAGCCTCGACCTGTTCGATGTCCGACTGCTGGTCTACGTGCTGCTGCTGGGCCTGCTGCCGGCCCTGTTTGTGCTGCGCGCGCCGCTCAAGGTCCGGCCGCTGCGCCATGAACTGCTGGCGAAACTCAAGGTCACCGGGATCGTGGCGCTGATCATCACCTCGCAGCTGCTGCTGTTCGGCAAGGCCTACGCCTCCTTCTTCCGCGAACACAAACCCCTGCGCTATTACAGCAACCCGCTGACCGGCATCTGGTCTACCGGCAAGTACCTCGCGGAAAGCGGCGCTGCAGAACCGCTGGTGGTCGCGGCGCTGGGCACGGACGCGGTCAACCATACCCTGGATGGACAGCGGGAACTGGTCGTGCTCGTGGTGGGCGAGACCGCGCGCGCCGACCGCTTTTCACTGAACGGCTATACCCGCGAGACCAACCCGCTGCTGTCGCGTGAAGACGTAATCAGCCTGCCGAATATGCAGGCATGCGGGACGTCCACCGCGGTATCGGTCCCCTGCCTGTTTTCCGGGCTGGGCCGTGACGGCTATTCGGATGACCGCGCGCGCCGCCGGGAAAATCTGCTCGACGTGCTCGCGCATGCCGGCGTGCACGTGCTCTGGCGTGACAACAATGCCGGCTCGAAAGGGGTCGCGGACCGGGTCGACTACCAGGATTTCAGCAGTCCGGAGTACAACCCGGTCTGTGACGAGGAATGCCGCGACGAGGGCATGCTGGCCGGGTTGCAGGATTACATCGACAGCACCGGGAAGGGTGACGTGTTTATCGTCCTGCACCAGATGGGCAATCACGGCCCGGCCTACTACAAGCGCTATCCACCGGAATTCGAGCACTTCGCGCCGGTATGCCGGACCAACCAGCTGGAAGAATGCAGTCAGGAGGAAATCGACAACGCATACGACAACGCGATCCTCTATACGGACTATTTCCTGTCCGAGGTCATCGACCTGCTGCGCCGGAACGACGGGCATTTCCAGACCGCGCTGATGTATGTCAGCGATCACGGGGAATCGCTCGGCGAGCACGGAATCTACCTGCATGGTCTGCCCTGGCTCATGGCACCGGACAATCAGAAGCAGGTCGCGGCGCTGTTCTGGTTCGGAGCCGATTTCAAGCGCATCGACGTTGCCGCGCTGCGGCGCGCCAGCGCCGCTGACTGGAGCCATGACAACGTGTTCCATACCGTGCTGGGGCTGCTGGATATCGAGACCGCGGTTTACGAGCCCGAACTGGATATCACCCGCACGGCGCAGGCCGAACGCCAGCTGACACGCAACTGACCCCTGCCGCCGCACGCCGCCCTCCGCATTGTGATCGGCCGGCCATGCCCTTAACATCGGCTGCACCTGCAACAGCACGCGGAGACTGCCGGTGACGCAACACCGTGCCATCGTGTGGTTCCGGGAAGACCTGCGTCTGCACGACAACCCGGCCCTGAACCACGCCTGCACCAACTACGACGGGATCATCCCGTGCTATCTGTACCAGCCGGAAGAAGCCGGAGCCTGGCGCGAGGGCGCGGCCAGCCGGTGGTGGCTGCATCACAGCCTGGCGGCACTCGACGCCGGGCTGCGTGCCCGCGGCAGCAACCTGCTCATCCGCCGCGGTGCATCCAGTCTCGACTGCCTGCGCGACCTGGCCCGGGAAACTCGCGCCACGGCGGTGTTCTGGAACCGCCTGTATACCCCGCATGCCACCGCCCGCGACCGCCATATCAAGGCGCGGCTGCGCGAGGCCGGGTTGACGGTCAGCAGTTTCCGGGGCTCGTTGCTGTTCGAGCCACACGAGGTACTCAAGCAGGATGCCTCACCCTACCGTGTATTCACCGCCTGGTGGCGGCGCTGCCAGGCGCTGGGCTTGTACCAACCGGAAGTGACCGCGCCCGCCGTCGTCTCCACGCCGGCGGGACTCACCGGCGCCGCCCTGGAGGCGCTCGACCTGCTGCCGCGCCTGCGCTGGGACACGGGCCTGCACGAGTGCTGGACACCCGGCGAGACCGCAGCGCATGATCGGCTCGACCGTTTCCTGGAGGACGCCGTCGCGGAGTATGCACACCTGCGCGACTACCCGGCAACGGCAGGAACCAGCCGGCTGTCGCCGCACCTGCACTTCGGTGAACTCAGCCCGCGCAGCCTTGTGAACCGGGCACTGCAGCTGACCGCCGATCCCGGCTGTACGGCATTGCGTCCCGCACTCGACCGCCTGCTGACCGAAGTCGGCTGGCGTGATTTCGCCGCGCACGTCCTGCATCACTTCCCGGATACGACCGACACGGCACTGGATCCGCGGTTCCGGCGCTTCCCCTGGCGGCGCGACTATCACGCCGACCTCGGGCGCTGGCAGCAGGGCATGACCGGAATCCCCGTCATCGATGCCGGCATGCGTGAACTCTGGCATTGCGGCTGGATGCACAACCGCGTCCGCATGCTGGTGGCATCGTTCCTGACCAAGAACCTGCTGATCCCCTGGCAGGAAGGCGCGCGCTGGTTCTGGGATACGCTGGTGGACGCCGACCTCGCCAGCAACACGCTGGGCTGGCAGTGGGTTGCCGGCTGCGGCACGGATGCCGCGCCCTACTTCCGCATCTTCAACCCGGTGACCCAGGGCAAAAAGTTCGATCCGGCGGGGGAATACGTGCGCCGCTGGATACCCGAGCTGGTAGCGCTGGATGCCCGGCACATCCACGAACCCTGGCGGGTGGGCGGGGCACCGGAGTATCCGGAACCGATGGCCGATCCCGGACGCACGCGGGCGCGGGCGCTCGATGCGTTCCGGTCGCTCAGCGGCGCGCCCTGACGGGCAAGCGTACACGGCGCCGCAGCGGGCGGAAATATCTCAACCTGCACCACGACGATTCACGTTAAGCTAACCACATGACGGACAAGATCACCAGGATCCCGGTCGGCATCAGCAGCTGCCTGCTCGGCGAGCACGTGCGCTTCGACGGCGGGCACAAATACGACCGTTACATCAACCGGCAACTGTCCGACTTCCTCGAGTTCCGGCCATACTGCCCGGAGGTTGCCATCGGCCTGGGCATACCGCGCGCCCCGATCCGGCTGGTACACACCGGCAGCGGCATCCGCGTCCGGGGGGTGAAGGACGCCACGTTCGATGTCACCGACCGCCTTGCCGCCTGCGGCGTGGCCGCGGCCCGCAACATGGGCGAGCTGTGCGGTTATATCTTCAAGGCGCGCTCGCCCAGCTGCGGCATGGCACGCGTGAAAACGTACCACGAAACCGGCCTGCCCGGCCGCTCGGACGGCACCGGCGTCTTCGCGCAGGCCGTTATGAGCGCTTATCCCAACCTGCCCTGCGAGGAAGAGGGCCGTCTGAACGACCCGGACCTGCGCGACAACTTCATCGAACGCGTGTTCACCCGTTACCGCTGGCTGCAGCTGCAGCGGACCGGCCTCACACCCGCGCGGCTGGTCGAATTCCACACCCGCCAGAAGCTGAGCGTGATGGCGCACAACCAGGCTGCCTACCGGCGGCTCGGCCAGCTGGTGGCCACAGCGGGCCGCAAGGGATTCGGCACCTTGTGCGCGCACTATGAGACTGAGCTGATGTCAGCGCTGCAACGCCTCGCGACGCGCCGGTCGCACAGCAACGTGCTGCAGCATCTGCAGGGATACTTCAGCAAACAGCTCGCGCCGGCCGACCGCGCCGAATTGAGCGAGCTGATCGACCACTACCGGGTCGGGCTCGTGCCACTGGCGGCACCGCTGACTCTGATCCGGCATCACCTGCGTCACCACCCCAACGAGTGGGCGCTGCAACAGACCTATCTTGACCCCTACCCGCGCGAGCTGATGCCGGCCTAGCCCCGGTAACGCGTGATATGGCGCGCGAACAGGAAGAACAGCAGCATGGCCGCTGCCTGGATGAGGTGATACAGCACATTGTGATCCAGCCAGACCGGATGCAGCGTCAGGCCCGACTGCTGCACAGCGGCGGCGGCAACGGCCAGCACCAGACCCGAGATACCGGGAAAGATCCAGAAGTGCCCGGTATCGATGAAACGCCAGAGCAGTAACAGCAGCAGGAACAGGGTGGCGGGCAGGTAATACAGCACGGCGACCAGGAACCGCGTGTCGACAAACAGCACCACGGCAACATACAGCACGAACAGCAGTGACGCCAGCACGGCAATGGCGCGCGTCAGCCAGCTTTCGTCGAGCAGACCGGCGCCGATGAACCACGTTGACAGACCGGTCAGGCCGATGGCCAGCAGAGTGACGGACCAGACCAGTGCATCCAGCGCCGGATGACGGTGCTCCAGGAAGCCATGCGAGATGCCCCCGGCAAGTGCCGCGAGCGCGAGTGACAGGAAGAAGACGACGAACCAGACCTGCAGGTGCGCGAACACGGCGCGTCCGCGCCATAACAGCGCTGCGAATACCGTGCTTTCGATAAACAGGGCAAAGTCGGTCAGGCTGACCGCCGGTTGCGCGATCACCACGCCTAGTCCAGCGCCCTGAGTACCTGCAGGGTCGACTCGCGGGCGCGGTCGATCCCGGAGATGATCACCTCCGCGCCGGACTCGTCGTTGCCCAGATCCTGCCAGTGAGCGCTCCAGGTCGCCAGCAGTTCGTCGGCCATGCCGGTCATCGGCGTGCCGATGACCTGTGCGAGATCACGCACGGTCAGGATGTAGGCCCAGCCGGTGCGCGGATTCCCCTGCTCGGCATCCCGGTCGTAGTGGCTGTGGAACACGAGCCGCTGCAGCTCGCCGAGCTTGAGCAGGACCTCGAACGCAGCCTGGCGCTGGTTGCGGTTGGCTTCAGTCTGCTCGTTGCGCCAGGTGTTGTACCCCAGGCTGGAGAGTGCGACAGCCAGACTGACCAGCGCCACCGCGTTGCGTCGCAACTGCTCGATTATGCCGCCGTGCTCCGTCGCCACCCTGCACTCCCTCCCAAATGGCTTGACCCCGGTCGCGGCGGGCGGATTCCGGCTGCAGATCCCGCCGCCGCAAGCGTCGTGTGCAGCCGATGCTACCCGAGCGGAGCGCAGCAAGACCAGCATCCGTCACACCAAGCGTGACGTTCATGGCGCAAACCGCCCGCACCGGTCCGGGATACTGGGAAGGAGTCCGTACCAGTACGGCCAGCCGGCGCTTGCCGGCAGCGGTACGGATGGCGCAGCAGCAAGGCGTGGCTTCCGCCTAGCTGGGGCCGAGCCGCTTCATCCAGGTCAGGCAGGCCAGCAGCATGAACAGCATGCCGATATTGTAGCTGAGCGAGGAGGCGACATTGCACATCATGCAGAGACCGCCGATGGCATAGAGGAAAGGGAGGACCTTATGCAGGGTCATAGCACCCTCCTGAAACGTATATCCTTGTTATCGTGTGTCTGGTTATTGTTCCAGCGCCCCCGCAAACATCCCTGTCGGCAGGTTTCCTGAAAATCAGTCAGGCAACGCGGCCATCCGCGAACGGCACGCTTCGTACAGCCTGAAAATCACTATATCAAGCAGATGCTACCGGAAACATTGTGGAAAATACGTACACTGCCCGCGACTGCGTCATACCCACGCCTGAAGACGCCCGGGCGCTTCCGGGAGGCGGGGGCCGGGTGTGAACCGGCGTGCATCGACACCGGTTAGGGATGCCGGCTCTCGAGCAGCAGGCCGAGGAGCAAGACGGCCTTTGCCGTGGCATGGAAATCACTGCGCAGGCGCCGATGCACCAGTCCGGCGCTGGTGAATCCGAGCACGCTGTCGTCCGGCAGGCGCAGGACCGGCTGGACATCCCCCCAGCCACCGTCGCTCAGCTGTGCAGCGAGGATGCGCCGGATCCAGGCCGGTCTGACGCGCTCGAACGCGCCGGAGTCGAGCAGCACGAGCACGCGCAGGATATAGGCATCATCGACGCGCGGGTCCCGGCTCAGCCAGGTCACCGTGTCATCCTGCAACTGCCCAAGGAGCGCCGCAGTCCGGTCACGGTCGCCGCAGCCGTTGCGCTGCACCAGCCGCACCCCGAGCAGCTGGAAGGCGTTGCATTGCGGTTCACGGATGGGCGCGCTGCAGAAATCCGGCCGCAGCTGGGCCGTTACCTCCGGCGCTCGCCCCCAGCCGGCATCGCAGGTCAGGCCGTACAGCAGCAGATAATCGTAGGCCGGCAGGCCGGGCAGCCTGCCTGGCGGCGGCAGTTGCACGCTCGCGGTGTCGTCGAACATGCCGGACCAGACCGCGAAGGTGGGCTGGCTGCGCAGGTACGGCGCGTGCAGTCGATAAAAGGCCAGCAGCCGCGGACTACCCGCATGCGCCGCTGCCTGCCTGATCATCCACCACAACTGCGGATGCCGGTAGTCCCCGCCCGGGCTCATGTGAGTCTCGAGCCAGCCGGTCGCCCGCTCGAGGCGCGCCGCGAGCTCGGCCCGTGGCGGCGGCGGGACATCGCGGTTGTTGCGCCACAGCGCCCATGCATAGGCGGCGATGATCGCCACCAGGACCAGTGCCGCCAGCAGCGACAGCCTGCGCATGGTGTTAACTGTATGAATTCACTGAATTCGCGCGCACGCGCCTGCCCCCGAACAGCGGCGCGGGAGTGCGGCCCATGATGGCATCAGTTGTCAGCGGCACCCGCGTCGATCCACTGCCGGATAGTCTCGATCTCCCCGTCAGGGAGCGGCGCCTTGCCGTGCGGCATGGTGACAGTCAGGTGTTCCTTGCCGGTCAGCAGGATATAGAGCGAGCTGGTGCGGGCGGACCCCGGATGTACTACCGGGCCGTAATTGCTGCCCTGCATGACCGATTCATAGGTGTCCACCTGAAATCCGGTGGCCGTGGCGCCCGCACCGCCCGGCAGGTGGCATTCGGCACAATGCTTCTGCAGGATGGGATTCACGTCCGCCGCGAAGGACACATCGCGCGCACCGGCGCCGCCGCAGGCCGCCAGGACCGCCGCCGTGGCGAGCAACAGTACGGGCTTTATGGGGCGTGTATGCATGGTCGTTTCCGTCAGGCTGCCGTCTGCCGGCAGTTTATCACGCCTGTCCAGGAGCGATGCAGCAATTGCCGCGACATCCGCGCAGACAGGCCCGATCACCCCTTGCCGGGGTATTCCGGGTACACCGGCAGGCCGTCCCCGCCGCACGACCAGTGCGCGCGCGAGTCCCAGAAGATGCGCGCCTGCGGCACCATCGGCGGCTCGACGTCCAGCGAGCCCGCGGGCACCAGCACACCGTTGAGTTCGGGCACCACGCGTGGCATCGGACTGCCGCATTGCGGACAGAAACAGTTGCGGAACCGCTCCGCCTCGGGAACCTTGTAGCTGGCCAGCAACTCGCCGCCCGCGCTCCATTCGAGACTGTCTACGGGGCTGACCAGAAGATTACTGGCATGTCCGGTGCCGGTCGCCTTGCGGCAGCGCGAACAGTGACAGTGATAGAAACGCACCGCCTCGCCCCGCAGGGTATAGCGCAGGGTGCCGCACAGACAGCTGCCTTTGGCATCGATACGTGTCATACGTCCGTTATAATCCGTGTGTCCCCAAAAGGGAAGCACGGAGCGGTTGCCGCTACAGCCATTTCCTGCGCCGGAAGAAGGCCAGCAGCAACACGGCAATCACCAGGCACGCCAGCCACAGCAGCGGATACGACCATTTCCAGCCCAGCTCCGGCATGAAGCGGAAGTTCATGCCGTAAATGCCGGTCAGGAATGTCAGCGGTATGAAGATGGTGGCAAACACCGTGAGCACCTTCATGATCTCGTTCATGCGGTTGCTGATGGTGGAATTGTAGATATCGAGCAGGCCGGTCATTATGTCGCGATAGGTATCGATGGCATCGGTCGCACGCAGCACGTGATCCTGGATATCGCGGAAGTAGATATGCGTATCATCTGCGATCAGCTGCGAATCGCTGCGCAGGATGCCGTTGAGCAGTTCGCGCAGCGGCGACGCCGAACGGCGGATGAAGATCAGCTCGCGGCGGATGCGCTGGATGGTCGCCAGCGTCTCGACCCCCGGGTTCGACAGCAGGTCGTTCTCCACGATTTCCACGATGCCATCGAGATAGTCCTGCAGGGCCAGGTAGTGATCGACCACCGCGTCGAGGATGGTGTAGGCCAGATAATCCGCGCCCCGGGCCCTGAAACGACCCTTGTGATTGCGTAGGCGGACCATGATCGGATCGAAGAAATCGTCCTGCTTTTCCTTGAACGTGAAGACGAAATCCTCGAGGATCAGGATACTCACCTGTTCGTAGTTGACCGATACGCCGTCCGCAGCCGGGTAGATCACCTTGAACACTAGGAACAGGTAGTCGTCGTACTGCTCGAATTTGGGCCGCTGCTGGGTGTTCAGGATGTCCTCGAGCACCAGCGGATGGATATCGAATTCCCTGCCGATGGCCTCGATCATCACCACATTGATCAGCCCTTCGACATTGACCCAGGTCACCGAATCGGTGTCGCGGTAGCGCACGATATCCTCGACACGGCGTGCCTCGGTCTCGGTGGTGCGTTCACGGGTGTAGTCGACAACCGTGATCCGGGTCTCGGTGGCCAGCACCTCGCCGACGTGGATCAGCGTGCCTGGCGGCAGGCCGGCCTTGCTGGATATGCTGCCTGCGGATTCGCTCATGGTAGTTCCCCAACTATCGATACCAGGGGACAGACCACGCCTTGCCGCTGCCGGGCTGTGCTGTTATGACAGGCGGGCGTCGCCACGCGGTCGGTTCCTGCAGCAGATTATATTATTGACAGGCCACGGACGTGGCAATTTCAGCTGCGCGCCTCAGCCCAGCAGCGGCAGGTAGTGGTCGACCAGCAGGATGGCGAACATCGCCATCAGATACCAGATGGAATAGCCGAAGGTCTTCATGGCCACATCCCGCCCCTGCATGAGCTGTATGGCATAGCGCAGGAATACGGCGCCCAACAGCAACGCCCCGGCCAGGTAGAAATAGCCACTCATGTGCGTGGCAAAGGGCAGCACGCTGACCACCAGCAACATGATGGTGTAGAGCAGGATCTGCAGGCGGGTGAACGGAATGCCGTGCGTCACAGGCAGCATGGGGATATCGACCTTGGCATACTCGTCGCGCCGGTGGATGGCCAGTGCCCAGAAGTGCGGTGGTGTCCAGACAAAAATGATCAGAAACAGCAACAGTGCATGCGGATCGACCGTATCCGTGAGCGCGGCCCAGCCCAGTACCGGCGGCGCGGCGCCGGCGGCGCCGCCGATGACGATGTTCTGCGGGGTGGCACGCTTGAGGTACATGGTATAGACGATGGCGTAACCGACCAGCGAGACGAAGGTCAGTACCGCGGTCAGGACGTTGATACAGACTGCCAGAATCACCATCGAGAGCATGCCGAGCAAGGCTGCGAACACCAGGGCCTGGCGCTCGCTGACCTCGCCCTGCGGCAGCGGCCGGCGGTGGGTGCGTGCCATCTTCGCGTCCTCGCGCGCATCGAGCACGTGGTTGATCGCCGCGGCCGCCGCCGCGGCCATGCCGATGCCGAGGTTACCCAGCAGCAGGACGTCCCACGGCACCATGCCCGGTGGCACGGTAGCGAGGAACATGCCGACCATCGCGGTGAACACGATCAGTGCCACGACCTTCAGCTTGCATAGGCCCAGGTAACTTTTAAGCCGCTTGATCATCGGCGTGCTTCAGCCTATCCGCGAGTATTTCAGCAGCTTCTGCAGGTCTTTGAGCATGCCCGAGGGATCGGCATCCGGACCGTAGTACATCATGAGATTGCCCAGCGGGTCGATGAAATAGATGCGCTCCGCGCCCTCCATCGTGGCGCCGTCGATGTCGAAGAACGGCGCAATCTGACCGGCCTGCGCGGCGCTGATCGGCGTCACGGCCAGGTCCCGGTAATCCTGCTGCAGCATACCGTCGAGCTGCGGCGGTACCGCGTCGCCCTGCAACAGGTACAGCGTCTGTACCCGTTTCATGTTCTCGTTCTGTGCGATACGGATCTGGCGCATCTTGTACAGGTTGCCGCGGCAGGTCTCGCCGCAGTCGGCGCCACCGATGTAGAGCAGCGTCCACTTGCCCTGCAGGAAATCGTTCAACGGCTGCGCACCTGCCGCCAGCTCCGCCGGCAGCGTCAGCGGGCGCGCTGGATGCACCAGGCTGCCTCTGTTGGTCATGCCTTCCGGACGCCACCCGCCGTCACCGCTGTGGTGCATCACCCAGGCGACGAAGGCCGGCGCCAGGAAAATCAGTCCGAGCACCACGAATGCCTGGCGCGAAGTGAGAAAACCGCGTTGCCACCGCCGCGCACGGGCGACGTGCTTCCTGTCAGCTTGCTGTTTCATTGCCATCCGTACCGTCTTTGTCGATGCGTCGTGTATTCACGCCGATATAGATTGCGGCCAGCACCAGCGCCAGGGTCAGCCATTGCAGGGCATAGGCCCGGTGCTTGTCGGGTGTCACACCATATACCGGCTGCCAGTCACGGCGGAAACCGTGCGCGTCCGCGCTGTCCAGCAGCAGGAACACCGGCTGCAGCGGGTAGCCCAGCAGGCTGGCGCAGTGTGCCAGCTCCGGCTGCTGCACCACCCGGGGCCAGCCCGTCTGTTCCTCCTCGGCGTCCGACAGCCGGAAGATCTTCTCCGGCGGCAGCTTGATCGTGGCATGGACCCGGACTTCAGCGGTGCTGCCCGGCAGCGCCGGCAGCACGCTGCGGTCCGGACTGGCCGGCACCCAGCCGCGGTTAACCAGCACTGCGGCACCGCCGGCAACCGGCTGCAGCGGGGTCAGCACCTCGTAGCCCGGATGCCCCTGCCACATGCGGTTGTCCAGCAGCAGCTGGTGGTCGAGATCATAATGTCCACTGATCACTACTCGCCGGTACTGGTCATCCGGCGCAAACGGCTGCAGCGTTGCCAGCTCCACCGGCGCCAGGGCAGCGCGCGCGGCATTGGCGTCGATCAGACCCTGCTTCCATTCGGCACGCTGCAGCTGCCAGACCCCCAGACCGACCAGCAGCGGCAGGAGCGCCAGCGTGGCCAGCGTCGGCCAGAGACCGGGGCGGAAGCGGTAATGGCCGAATCTCACCGCTGCTCCCGATTTGCTATAATGCCCGGCAGCGTCGTCAATCCCGGATTCCCGCCATGGTTACCAAAATCATCATCGTCCTGTTCCTGTTCACCATTCTGGGCAGCCTGTTCAGCGGTCTGTTCTACCTCGTCAAGGACAAGGGCACCTCCGAACGCACCGTGCGTGCACTCACCGTACGCATCAGCCTGTCGGTACTGCTGTTCGTGCTGCTGATGATCGGCTATGCCACCGGCATCCTGCAACCGCACGGGGTTGTGCCTGCGGGTTGACGGTACCGTTGCATACGCGCATTCCTGCGCCCCCGCACAGCCGGCTGCGATGCAACGCGATATTGCGTTTGCCTCGGTAGCTACGCTGCACCTGCACCCGTAGGGACGGACTCCATCCGCGACCAGCATCCAGTCGCCGCCACAACCCCGCAACAAAAAGGGCGCTGCAAGCAGCGCCCTTTTGCAGGCCCGCTCGCGCGCGCCTAGGCCAGCCAGTACACGAACACGAACAGTCCCAGCCAGACCACGTCGACGAAGTGCCAGTACCAGGCCACCGCTTCGAAGGCGAAGTGATGCTCTGCGCTGAAGTGCCCTTTCATGCTGCGCAACAGGATCACCAGCAGCATCGTCGCGCCCAGCGTGACATGCAGGCCATGGAATCCGGTCAGCATGAAGAAGGTCGTGCCATAGATACCGCTTTTCAGGGTCAGGTTCAGCTCGGAATAGGCATGATGGTATTCATACGCCTGCAGCCCGAGGAACAGGAAGCCGAGTGCAACGGTGGCCATCAGCCCCAGGATCAGCTGGGTGCGATCGTTCTTCTTCAGGCCCCAGTGTGCCCAGGTGACGGTCACGCCTGACGACAGCAGGATCATGGTGTTGATTGCGGGAATGCCCCAGGCATGCATCATCTCGAACGCACCGCCGACGTTGCCGGGACCGTTGGTCGGCCAGGTGGCATCGAATCCCTTCCACAGCAGCTCGTTGGTCATGGCGTTGTTGCCGCCACCGCCAAGCCACGGTATCGCGTACATGCGCGCATAGAACAGTGCGCCGAAGAAGGCCGCGAAGAACATCACCTCGGAGAAGATGAACCAGCCCATGCTCCAGCGGAATGACATGTCGACCTGCGCATTGTATTTCCCGCTGACACTCTCGCCGATTACGGTTCCGAACCAACCGAACAGCATGAGAATAAGCACGGCCGCGCCGGCCGCCATGATCAGCCAGGTTCCGCCATGCAGGAAATTGGCGAATCCGAACAACAGCAGGAACATGCCCACGGAGCCGACGATGGGCCAGTGGCTGGGTTCCGGCAGGTAGTAACCCCCTTTGGTCGCTGACATTGGTAACTCCCTCTCTAGTACAAGTTGTTAACTTTTCTGGTGTCGGGGCGTAACGCCCGGCCCACCTCTGATCTGTACACACGCAACCGGATGGCACAGGCCATCCGCGACTACATGATGGTATCGAGCTTGCCCTGTTCCATCGAAACGGTCTCCGCCGGTTTCGCATCCTGCGCCGGAAAGAAGGTGTACGAGAGTGAAACCCGCACCACCTTGTCCGGCAGCGCCGGATCGACCACGAACCGGATGGGCATCTCCTTCGCCTCGCCTGCCGCGAGCGTCTGCTGAGTGAAGCAGAAACACTCGGTCTTGTTGAAATACTTCGCTGCCTGGCCCGGGGCCAAACTCGGCACCGCCTGGCCGACGATCGCATGGTCGGCGGTATTGCGCGCGAAATAATGCACTTCGGTCACTTCGCCCGGATGCACCTTGACACTGTGCACGAGCGGCCGGAATTCCCATGGCAGGTCGCTGTTCGCACGGCCGAGAAACTCCACCGTCACCAGCCGCCCCGCATCGACTTCCGACGACAGCGAGCGCTCCAGCTCGATCCGACCGGTTTTGCCGTTCAGACCCGTGATGTCGCAGAACACATCGTATAGCGGCACCAGTGCGAAGCCGAAACCGAACATCAGCATGGCAACGATGCCAAGCTTTCTGACGGTGCGGCGGTTGGCCTGGTTGCGGGTGTCTTCCATCACGCGCTCAGTTCGACAAGGCAAAGAAGCTGGCCACGAAAAAACCCAGCGCAATCAGCACGAGCACGATGACGGTTAGCGTCAGGCGTGTATTGGAATGCTGCGTCGTATTGCCTTGCTGCGTCATTTCATTCGCTCTGCAGACAGCGCGGGTGCACGGGGCTGCGCCCGTGCACCCGGCCGGTTACTTGACTTCCGGTGCCGTCTCGAAGGTGTGGTACGGCGCCGGGGACGGTACCGTCCACTCCAGGCCGTGCGCACCTTCCCAGACCTGGCCGGTGGCCTTCGCGCCGCCCTTGATGGTCTTGATCACGATGAACAGGAAGAACACCTGGGCGAGGCCGAAAGCGAACCCGCCGATACTGGAGACCATGTTCCAGTCCGCGAACTGCAGCGAGTAGTCCGGGATGCGGCGCGGCATGCCGGCCAGCCCGATGAAGTGCTGCGGGAAGAACAGCACGTTCACGGAGATCACGGACCACCAGAAGTGGATCTTGCCGAGACGCTCGTCGATCATGTGACCGGTCCATTTCGGCGCCCAGTAGTAGAAGGCGGCGATGATCGCGAACAGCGCGCCGGTCACCAGCACGTAGTGGAAGTGTGCCACGATGAAGTAGGTGTCGTGGTACTGCATGTCGGCCGGCGCCACGCCCATCATCAGGCCGGTGAAACCGCCGATGGTGAACAGGAACACGAACGCGATCGCCCACAGCATCGGGGTCTCGAAGGTCATGGAGCCGCGCCACATGGTAGCGGTCCAGTTGAACACCTTCACCGCGGTCGGCACCGCGATCATGACGGTGGCGTACATGAAGTACAGCTCACCGGCGACCGGCATGCCCGTGGTGAACATGTGGTGTGCGTATACGATGAAGGACAGGAAGGCGATCGAGGCGGTCGCGTACACCATGGAGCTGTAACCGAACAGCTTCTTGCGGGCGAAGGTCGGGATGATCTCGGAGATCACGCCGAACGCCGGCAGGATCATGATGTACACCTCGGGATGGCCGAAGAACCAGAACACGTGCTGGAACAGCACCGGATCACCGCCGCCGGCCGCGCTGAAGAAGCTGGTGCCGAAATTGCGGTCGGTGAGCATCATGGTGACGGCGCCGGCCAGCACCGGCATCACGGCGATCAGCAGGAACGCGGTGATGAACCAGGTCCACACGAACAGCGGCATCTTCATCAGCGTCATGCCCGGGGCGCGCATGTTGAGCACGGCGGCGATGATGTTGATGGAACCCATGATGGAGGAGAAGCCCAGCATGTGCACCGCGAAGATGAAGAAGTCGGTGCTCTTCGGGGCGAAGGTGGTGGACAGCGGCGCGTAGAAGGTCCAGCCGAAGGCCGGACCGCCGCCTTCCATGAACAGCGTGGAAACCAGCATGGTGCCCGCGAACGGCAGGATCCAGAAGCTCCAGTTGTTCATGCGCGGCAGCGCCATGTCGGGAGCGCCGATCATCATCGGGATCTGCCAGTTGGCCAGGCCGACCATGGCCGGCATGATGGCGCCGAACACCATGATCAGTCCATGCATGGTGGTCATGGTGTTGAAGAATTGCGGTTCAACGAACTGCATGCCGGGCTGGAACAGCTCGGCACGGATCACCATGGCCATCGCGCCGCCGATCAGCAGCATGATGAAGGAGAACCACAGGTACAGGGTACCAATGTCCTTGTGGTTGGTGGTGGTGATCCAGCGCATCAGGCCGCTGGGTGCACCGTGGTGATGTGCGTCGTGTGTCGTTGCGCTCATTTGTAATTACCTCTGGTTATATCCCTGAATGCTTTTAGCGTGCAGCCGCGATATCTGACGGCTGGACCATGTCGCCCTTGTTATTGCCAAAGCCATTACGCTCGAACGTGATCACGGCCGCGAGCTCGGCGTCCCCCAGCTGCTGGCCGAAGGCCTGCATGGCGGTACCGGCCTTGCCGTGGATGACGATGTTCATGTGACCGGCGACATCACCGGTGGCGATGGCGCTGCCGGCGATGGCCGGGAACACGCCCGGGCTTGCCGGTGGGCCTGGTGGCAGGCCGCACAGGTGGTGCTGTAGACCTGCTCGCCCTTGGCCATCAGCTCGTCCATGGTCCAGGTCTTGCCGGCTGCCTCGGCCGCAGCGGCCTTGGCACCTTTCTGCTCGGCAACCCAGGCATCGTAATCCTCCTGGGTCTTGGCAACCAGCACGATGGGCATGAAGCCATGATCCTTGCCGCACAGCTCCGCACACTTGCCGCGGTACAGGCCCGGCTCCTTGAGCTCGGTCCAGGCATCGTTGATGAATCCGGGAATCGCATCCTGCTTCCAGCCGAGATCGGGTACCCACCAAGAGTGGATCACGTCGTTGGAGGTGATCAGGAAACGGATCTTCTTGTTGATCGGCACCACGATCGGGTTGTCGACCTCCAGCAGGTAGTGCTCACCCTTGGCGGCGGCGCCCTCGATCTGATCGCGCGGGGTGGTGAGCGTACTGAAAAAGCTGATGTCCTCGTCCAGGTAGTCGTATTTCCACTTCCACTGGTAACCCGTGACCTGGATCGACATATCGGAGTCGCGGGTGTCCTCGAGGGCCAGCAGGGTCTTGGTGGCCGGCACGGCCATGCCGACCAGGATCAGGAACGGGATGGTGGTCCAGATGATCTCCACGGTGGTGCTCTCGTGGAATGTCGCGGGGACGGCGCCCTTGGACTTGCGGTGATTCATGATGGAGTAGATCAGCACGGCGAACACGCCCAGACAGACCACCACGCAGATCCAGAAAATCAGCATGTGCAGGTTGTAGACCTTGTGGCTGATTTCGGTGACCCCTTGCCGGAGATTCAGCGTATCGGAAAAGCCGGCAAAGGCATTGCCCGCCGACAGCAGGATGGCCGCGCCCCAGAGACCGCACAGGGTGCGTCTTAGTGTGTTAGCAAACATGCATTACTCTCCCTAAGACCAAGTTATCGATATTTCTAAAATCACACGCACCGGCAGCGGCTAGTGTTGCCGCCAGCAATCCTCGCGGATCGCGCCCTGCAGCTCCAGCGCCAGGCTTTGCCGGTCCATCTCGTTCAGGAAGCGGCCGATCTCCACCCGGCGCCCCTGGAATGCCACGGACAACCGGCTCGGGTACCAGGCATGCGGTGCACGCTCCATGATCACCCGGGCCCAGGCGCGCGGGCATTCCCAACGCTGCTCGGGCTTGGTACGCCCCTTCTCCACCATCAGCCGTTCATCGCTCAGGGTTACGACCTCGCGTATCTGGCTGCGCGCATGACACAGCCAGAAGGCAGCTCCCAGCACGAGGACTTCCAGCCCCGCGAACGGCAGCACCGGCCAGTAGCCGTGAATTGCGAAAACTATCCCGATTCCGAGCAGGCAGGTGGTGATAACCGCATAGATCCATAACGCCCCGTGCCACGACAGGGACTGGTTCGGCCGAATTACCCAGTGACAGTCTCGACCCGAGGGATCAATAACCCGTTCAACCACTACCGTTTATTTTGTGGAATCGCTGCCGGGATCAACCGGCGCAACCGGCGCCGCGCTTGCCTGCCGCCCGGTCATGCACAATTTCACCTGCAAAAAAGTGAACGCATTTTAGATGAGACCGCGGACGGATTCAATTGACTGAGTCCGACCTGCGTTATCATTTCGGTTGCAGTTCAAGGACGTCAGCCACGCCCCTGGCGTCGGGCACTGCGAGCGGAGGTACCACGCCAAGCAGGGGCACGGCCAACAATGATCTCAAAGTATTGATGTTTTCATCACGGGCATCGGGCAATGGCGGCAGGCAATTGGCCACCCAGCCCGCCAGCGTCAGGCCGTCCCGCCGGATCGCCTCGGCACTGAGCAACGCGTGATTCAGACAACCGAGACGGATGCCCACCACCAGAATGACGTCCAGCCCGAGTTCGGCCGCGAGGTCCGCCACGGTTTCGCGCTCGGTCAAAGGTACCCGCCAGCCGCCCACGCCCTCGACGACGACGCAGTCCGCCCGGACCGCTAATTCGTCAAAGTATTGACAAATTAGCGGTAGCGAGATCGTCACGCCATCGCGCCGGGCAGCGAGATGCGGCGCGATCGGCGCCGCCAGGGCCACCGGATTGACCTGCGCATAGGTCAGCGGCATCGAAGCCTGCTGCTGCAACTGCACGGCATCGGCATTGCGCAACCCCGCAGGCGCACGCTCACAGCCCGAGGCCACCGGCTTCATACCCGCCACCAGGCGCCCGCGGTCCTGCAGATACTGCATCAGACCGAGCGTGACCACGGTCTTGCCCACGCCGGTGTCGGTACCCGTTACGAAGAAGCCGCCTCCCTCAGTCATGCCGGCGCCCACTCCCGGGCACGCCCAGACTGGTCAACGGGACAGCGCTGGCGGCCCCATGCGTGCGCTTGTTCTGCGGCGACCAGGCGTGGCCATAGACCACCTCGTAGCTCGCCGGCAGGACACCGTCGACGCGGAAACGCTCGTAGGCCGCGGCAAAGGCCTGCCAGCGGCGCCGTCCCGTCAGGCCACGCGCGCGTCCCTGTGTCACGTTGTGCGCACCGATCCGCTTCAGATCCTGCAGCAGCTGCGGCAACTCGCGGTATGTGACGGTGATGCGCTCCGCATCCATCACCGGCTCGGCCCACTGTGCGCGCACCAGACTGTCACCGATATCGTGCAGATCGATGAAGCGGTTGACGTGCGTGAAACCGTCGGCTGCTTCCCAGCTCGCGCGCAGCTCCATCAGCGTATCCGGTCCAAAAGTGGTGAACATCAGCAGCCCGCCCGGCGCCAGTACGCGGCGCAGCTCGCCGAAGGTGGACTCCAGGTCCGTGCACCACTGCAGCATCAGATTGGAGAAGATGAAATCGAAACTGTCGTCGGCGAAGGGCAGCCGTTCGCCGTCGGCACACACGCACAGCGGACGACGGCGCCAGCCACCGCGCCCCTGCGCCCTGGCCAGCATCGCCTGCGCGATATCCAGCGCGACCACATGAGCGCCACGGTAACGTTGCAGCAGGGCGGCACTGAAACGGCCGGTGCCGGCCCCGAGATCGAGTACGCGCCGCGGCTGCAGCCGGATGAAGTCCATGCGCTCCAGCAACCGCTCGCCGATCTCGTACTGCAGTTGCGCGGCGCCGTCATAGGTCTCGGCCGCGCCTTCGAACGCGCGCCGCATCTGCTGTTTGTCCGGCAGGATGCGCAGATCCAGATCAGGCATGGCGTTCACCCGCACCCGACCGGGCCGGCAGGAAGGCCCGCAGCGCGTCGGCGACCGTCTCCGGCGCAGCGATGAACGGTGCGTGCCCGGCCGTGTCGATCGTGATCAGTCGCGCCCCCGGCAGCAGCGCTGCCGTGGCCTGCCCGGCCACCGGCGGCACCAGGGTGTCGCGGCCGCCCATCACCAGCAGGGATCGGCAGTGCAGGTGCCGGGCCGCACTGCGCAGGTCCGTACCACGCAGCACAGCCAGACCGGCGCGCAAGCCTTCCGGCCGCGGCCGCCCCCGTGCCAGCAGCGTCGCCCGCAACTGCCTGAGTACCGTGCCGGCGTTCGCGCTGCCGCGCACCTGCAGGGCGAGAAAGCGATTCAGCGTATGCACGTAGTCCCGCTCCAGTTCTGCGGCGAAGCCTTCCAGCAGCTGCGGCAACATCGCGCTTTGCCAGTCCGGCCGCCGCACGAAGCAGGGAGAACTGGCGATACATACCAGCGCCGTCGCACGTGCCGGCTGTGCGAGCGCCGCTCCCAGCGCGACCAGGCCGCCCAGCGACCAGCCGACCCACACGGCGTGCAACGGCGCCGCGGCGAGTACTGACGCGACCATTTCATCCAGGCTCTGCTCGCCCGACCAGGCACTGTGACCGTGCCCGGGCAGATCGATGCGGGTGACGCGAAAGTCTGGTTCCAGCAGCGGTACGAGGCCATCCCACACACCGCTGTGCAGACCCCAGCCATGCAGCAGCACCAGCGCGGGCCCCTGGCCGGAGGTTTCGCTGTGGAGTGTCATTGGATGTTCTCTGTGTACGCTCTGACAGGTATCTGATCCAGCGCGTCCAGCAGCCGGTCCACGTGGTCCTCGGTGTGCGCGGCTGAGAAGGTGATGCGCAGCCGCGCCGTGCCCGCCGGCACCGTCGGCGGACGAATGGCGGTAACCAGGATGTCGCGCGCGCGCAGGTCCGCGCTGAGGTCCAGTGCCGCCGCGGCCGCCCCCACCAGCAGCGGCTGGATCGGGGTCGCCGAGTCCGCCAGGCGCAGGCCGAGTTGCGCGGCGCCGGCCCGGAAACGCGCCACGAGCCGCTGCAACCGCTCACGCCGCCATGCGTCCGCACGGACTCGTACGAGCGCCGCCAGGGTGGCGCAGGCCAGGGCCGGCGGCGGTGCGGTGGTATAAATATAAGTACGCGCCTGCTGGATCAGGGTCTCGACCAGGTCTTCACCGCCGGCCACGAAGGCACCGAAGGTGCCGAATGCCTTGCCGAGTGTCCCCATCAGCACCGGCACCTGCGACAGGTCCAGCCCGGCAGCCTGCAGCGAACCGCGCCCTTCGCTGCCGAGGACGCCGAGCCCGTGCGCGTCATCGACCATGAACCAAGCCCCGTGTGCTGCACTGACGGCGGCCAGTTGCGCCAGCGGCGCGATATCGCCATCCATGCTGAACACACCGTCGGTCGCCACCAGGCGCTCGCCTGGCGGGGCAGCCGCCAGCCGCATCTCGAGATCGCCGGTCTCCGCATGCCGGTAGCGCAGCAGTTTTGCCCCGGCAAGCCGCGCACCGTCCAGCAAGGATGCATGGTTGGCGCGATCCTCGAATGCCCGGTCACCACGACCGAGCAATGCGGTCATCACCCCGAGGTTGGCCATATAGCCGGTCGAGAACAGCAGCGCGCGCGGTCGCCCGGTGAAC
Source organism: Pseudomonadota bacterium (assembly GCA_041395565.1). NCBI lineage: Bacteria > Pseudomonadati > Pseudomonadota > Pseudomonadota bacterium. The sequence continues at coordinate 337,037 of JAWLAI010000005.1, forward strand.
TCAGCAAGCGCCTCTTCCAGGTGGTGATGGGCACGCGTGTGTCCGCTCACGAGATGTGCGGCACCGCTGCCGGCGCCGTAATCGTCCAGACCGGCGTGAAAGGCCGCCACGACCTCGGGATGATTTGCCAGCCCGAGATAGTCATTGCTGCAAAACGACAACACCCGCCTGCCGGCGATAACGGGTTCCACACCCTGCGCGCCATCGAGCGTCTCACGCCGACGGTAAAGACGGTCTTGCCGACGTTGCGCAAGTTGTACGGCCAGGGATTTCATTGCATCCAGGGACGGCCACCCCGTCGCGGCAGCAACCGGGATATTGGGGTTTGCCTTAACAAGGGGGCCCGGCGGAAGCCGTCAATAAGCTATTGTTAATCATAAAAATTAAATTTCTATAAAATGGAGAGAACTCTAATTATGTGGCTTTGCCCGCCTCATTCACGCAGATCGGCGGTTGGCGGCCGGCGCGCGCCACATCCGGGCAGACAGCCCCAATGACGCCTGGCTGGCTGGGTCCTGCATCGCCCCATCGCCTGCTTGCATGGTCGCTGGCGCCATCAGAGTTGATAACTTCATGATCTGAATATATAAGTTGAGATTCTAAAGTTTTAGTGCCCTGTAAATATAGGCATTTATAAATAATTTATCCGTTTGTGCAACAACCTGCCGGGTGCAGTCCCAGCTGCGCGAACAGGGCATCATCACGCACGGTATCCGGATTGCCGGTGGTGAGCAGTTTCTCGCCGTAGAAGATGGAATTGGCTCCGGCGAAGAAACACAGTGCCTGCAGCTCGTCGCTCATCTCCCCGCGTCCGGCCGAAAGCCGCACATACGAGGCTGGCATGAGGATGCGAGCGACCGCGATCGTGCACACGAATTCCAGCGGCGCGAGGTCCGGCTCCGCGCCCAGCGGCGTGCCTGCCACCTTGACCAGCCGGTTGATCGGCACGCTGCCCGGGTGTTCAGGCAGGTTGGCGAGTTCGCACAGCATGGACACGCGGTCGGCGCGCGTCTCGCCCAGGCCGACGATTCCGCCGCAGCAGACGTTGATACCGGCCGCGCGCACATGCGCCAGCGTCTCCAGCCGGTCATCATAGGTTCGCGTGGTGATGATCTCGCCGTAGAATTCGGGCGAGGTGTCGAGATTGTGATTGTAGTAGTCCAGCCCGGCCTGTTTCAGCGCACCGGCCTGCTCCGCGTCCAGCATGCCAAGCGTGGCGCAGGTTTCCAGTCCTTCGGCACGCACGCGCCCGACCATTTCCAGCACGCGTTCGAAATTCCTGCCCCTCGGGTTGCGCCAGGCCGCCCCCATGCAGAAACGCGACGCGCCCGCCGCCTTTGCCCGTTTCGCGGCCGCCACGACGTCTTCGACGTCCAGCAGGCGCTCGTGCTGCAGGCCGGTCTGATTATGCACGCTCTGTGAACAGTAGCTGCAGTCCTCCGGACAACCGCCGGTCTTGATGCTGAGCAGGGTACTGACCTGGATCGCATTGGCATCGAAGTGCGCGCGGTGCACGCGATGCGCCTGGTACAGCAGGTCGTTGAAGGGCAGCTCGAACAAGGCGGCCACCTCGGCGCGCGACCAGTCATTGCGGACATCGGTAGCGGAATCCTCCGCTCGACAGGCAGTTGGCTTGTGCATAATTTTCAACATGATGCGATTGGAAACGGGGGATGACTATGGATCCGCAGCAAGCACCTGTCAACCGGAAAACGGTATGAAGGTTGACCACTGGGCGGGCCGGTTGCTGGATCTGCTGTTGCCGCCGCGCTGCCGGCTCTGCGGCGATCCGGCCGCGGCTGCAAGCCGTTTGTGTGCGCCCTGCGAACAGGAACTGCCCTGGCTCAACGGCGCTTGCGCGCGCTGCGCGCGACCCGGCCCGGAAACGCTGCGCTGTGGAGTCTGCCAGCGCCGGCCGCCCGCCTTCGATCGCACCACCGCCCTGCTGCAATACCGGCCGCCGGTCGATTACCTGTTGAAACGGCTTAAATTCTCCGGCGAGCTCGCGATCGCCCCGCTACTGGCAGGGCTGTTGGCCGAACGCATCGCAGTCCGTACCGCGCCGCTGCCGGCGCTGCTGATACCGGTACCCCTGCATCGATCCCGCGTGCGTGAACGGGGCTACAACCAGGCTGGCCTGCTGGCGCGTTGTCTGGGACAGCAGCTGGCGCTGCCGGTGGCTGCGCGTCTGTGTGCCCGCCGGCGCGCGACCCGGCCGCAATCCCTGCTCAACCCCGCCGACCGGCAGCGCAACCTGCGCCGCGCCTTCGCCGTCCGCGCTCCGCTACCGGCCACGCATCTGGCCATCGTCGACGACATCATGACCACGGGTCATACGGCCGGTGCGCTGGCGCGGGCACTGAAACGGGCCGGTGCCGGCGAGGTCGAGGTCTGGGTTATCGCACGCGCGGCCGTTCAGACGGCCACGTAGTCGACCAGGATGCCGAGAAATACCATCAGCCCGAACCAGTTGTTGTTCAGAAAGGCACGGAAACAGTCATCGCGTTCGCGAAAACGGATCAGGCGCTGCTGGTAGACGAAGAGCGCGCCGCCGAGTGCGACGCCGCAGTAGTAGATCATGCCCAGGCCGGCCTGAAAACCGATCATGATCAGACAGATCAGCACCATAGCCTGCAGGATGCCGATGATCAAGCGATCGGAATCGCCGAACAGGATGGCGGTGGACTTGAGTCCGAGCGCAATGTCGTCCTGCCGGTCGACCATGGCATACATCGTGTCGTAGACCGTGGCCCACAGCACCGTGGCGGTGAACATCAGCCATCCCACCTGTGGCACGCCGCCCGACTGTGCGGCAAACGCCATCGGCACCGCCCAGCCGAAGGCGGCGCCGAGCACCACCTGCGGCAGGTGCGTCACGCGCTTCATGAAAGGATAGATTATGGCCAGCAGTACACCGCCCAGCGACAGCACGATCGTGAGCGTGTTGAGCATGAGCACCAACCCGAACGCGGTCAGACAGAGTACGCCGAACAGCAGCAGCGCCGCCCGCACGGAGATGCGCCCGGTCGTCAACGGGCGTTCGCTGGTGCGCGACACATAACGGTCGAAGTCGCGGTCTGCATAGTCATTGATGATGCAGCCGGCCGAGCGCATCAACACCACCCCGAGCACGAAGATGACCACGATGTGGATATCGGGCGACCCCCGCCCCGCCACCAGCAGCGCCCACAGCGCTGGCCACAGCAGCAGCAAGATCCCGATCGGCTTATCCAGCCGCATCAGGGCAATGTAGTCGCGCAACCGACCTTGCATCGTCTCCTCTTCGGTCCAGTACGCCGCCGCTAGCGGCTCCGCCAGGTCCGCCGCGCCGCATGCGCTGCCGGGAACGCGGGCAGGAACACCTCGCTCACCAGCAGTGGCTTGCGGGCAATGGTGAACACCGAGCGTCGCCCCCAGATCGCCGCCGGGCGCGTGCGCAGGTGCGCGGTAGCCGCAGTATACAGCGCCTGCCCCGGCTCGATGCAGGCCAACTCGACCACGCCACGATGCATGCCCGGATCGGCGAACAGTACCGCACCCAGCGGGCGCGTGCCGAGATGCGCAAGCCGCTTGAGCCGCCCGCGCAGCGAACGCAGCGGAATCACGGTCCTGGCATAGACCCATGGCTCGCCCCCGCACTGCAGCAGCACCTGGCGGATCAGCGCATGACTGCCGCGGCGCATGCCGAGCGCCTCAACCTCGCTGCGCGCCGGCCGGCCGCGCTGCAGGGCGACCAGGCGCACCTTGAACCGGCCCGGACACAGCTGCTGCAGGCGCAGCGTGAGCGACTCGGGATCGAGCAACCAGGCGCAGAGTGCCTGCGGAATCGCCGCACGGCAATAGCGTTCATGAGGTTGCCAGCGGCTGTCGAGGGTCATGTGCGCGAGGTCCGGGATAGGCCGTGTCGATCACGGCGCGGGATTATCGCACGATTCGTGTTAAATGGTACGGCTGGGGACTCCGGCGGGCGTATAACCCAACTCGCGCAAAGACGCAAAATTAATCCTGCGCGCAGTGATGCAGAGTCCGCCGACAAACGTAAGGCATATTGACGCCCGAGCATGGTTGCGAAGGTCAATCAGCCTATTCCCGCAATAAAGTGGGTTGGAGGCAAAACGATACTCTGCGTAAGACTGGCGTTTGAATAGCTTGGCGAGATTGCGTCTTTGCATGAGACAATTTTTCAGACTTCGCCGAAATCCACCGCCTGCCCCAGCCACCGCCGGATCAGGGGGGTGATGTTCTCCGGGCGCGTGGCATGCAGCGCACCGGCAGCCGCCTCCACCGCCTCCAGCAGCGACTCGTCGCGCAGCAGATCGGCGATATGGAATTGCATCTCTCCGGTCTGACGCGTGCCGAGCACCTCGCCCGGGCCGCGCAGCTCCAGATCACGGCGCGCAATCTCGAAACCGTCGCCGGTCTCGCGCAGCACGATGAGCCGCTCGCGCGCATTTACCGACAGCGGCGCCTGGTACAGCAGCACGCAGCTGCTGTGACGGCTGCCGCGCCCTACGCGTCCGCGCAACTGGTGCAGCTGCGCCAGGCCGAGCCGTTCCGGGTTCTCGATGATCATCAGTGACGCATTCGGGACATCCACGCCGACCTCGATCACGGTAGTGGCCACCAGCAGGTCCACCTCACCGCGCTTGAAGGCACCCATCACCGACTCCTTCTCCAGCGACTTCATACGGCCGTGCACCAGGGCGATGCGCAGTTCCGGCAGGGCCGCGGTCAGCATTGCGTGCGTATTCTCGGCCGCCTGGCACTGCAGCGCTTCGGACTCCTCGATCAGCGTGCACACCCAGTAGGCCTGCTGCCCCTCGCCGCAGGCCTTGCGCACGGAACGGATCACCTCTTCACGGCGGTCCTGGGCGATTGCCACCGTCTTGACCGGTGCCCGCCCGGGGGGCAATGCATCGATGACGGAAGTATCGAGATCGGCGTACACCGTCATCGCCAGTGTGCGCGGAATGGGCGTCGCCGTCATCACCAATTGATGCGGGCGCTGCCCGCCGCTGCGGCCTTTGTCGCGCAGAGCCAGGCGCTGATGCACACCGAAGCGGTGCTGCTCGTCGATGATGACCAGGCCGAGACGCGCGAACTCGACTTCGGCCTGGAACAGTGCATGAGTACCGATCGCCACCGCCGCCCCGCCGCCGGCGATCGCCGCGAGCGCGGTGGCGCGCGCCTTGCCCTTGAGCCTGCCGGCGTGCCAGACGACCTCGAGCCCAAGCGGTGCGAGCCAGTCGTGGAAGCTCCTGAAATGTTGCTCCGCCAGCAGCTCGGTCGGCGCCATCAGCGCGACCTGATAACCGGCCTCGACCGCCGCCAGCGCCGCGCAGGCGGCCACCACGGTCTTGCCGGAACCGACGTCGCCCTGCACCAGCCGCGCCATGGGATGGGCACGCGCCAGGTCGGCATTTATTTCGCCTATGACCCGGTTCTGCGCGGTCGTCAGCGCGAACGGCAGGGCCTCGATAAATCGTTGCACCAGCACCTGCCCACCCGCCATTACCGGCGCGGCTGCACGCTGCGCCCGCTCGCGCAGGCGGCGCAGGCTCAGATGATGGGCCAGCAGCTCCTCGAACGCGAGCCGCTGCTGCGCCGGATGATTGCCGCGCGCCAGCAAGTCGAGATCCGCGTCCGGCGGCGGGCGGTGCACGTAGCGCAGCGCTGCCGGTAAGGTGGTCATGCGAAACTGGCTCACCAGCTCCGCGGGCAGCAGGTCGACCAGGCCACGCGCCGCCCTGCCCTCCAGGTACAGCAACGCCTGCTCCGTGACCGCGCGCAGGGTGAGCTGATGCACGCCCTCGGTGGACGGATAGATCGGCGTGAGATGCCCCGCGCCGTCATAACTTTCGTGCGCGGCAACAAACTGATACTCGGGATGAATCAGCTCCGCCGTCGCCGCGCCGCTGCGCACCTCGCCGAAGCAGCGCACCAGCCGCCCGCGGGCGAAATTCGCCTGCTGCTGCGCGTTAAAATGGAAGAAGCGCAGCGTCATCGCCCCGGTCCCGTCGCTGATGCGCACCAGCAGTGAACGGCGCCGGGCGAATTTCACCTCCGCCAGTTCGACCTCGCCCTGCACCACCACGTGCTCACCGACCCGCACCGCCCCCAGCGGCACGATCCGCGTGCGATCCTCGTAGCGCAGCGGCAGATGAAACAGCACATCCTGCACGGTGCGAATACCGAGGCGGTCGAGCCTGCCCGCTACCCGCGGCCCCACGCCCTTGAGGGCCGTGACCGGCAGGGAAGCGAGCTGGCCCGTGGATGTGTCAGTTGCGAGACTCAAATGCACATATGTCGTGGAATAGCGGGAGACATCCCGTGCTACTGATCCAGGTAATCCTTCCCGTCGAATGTATCCAGCTCCATCACCGCATCCATCTCCACCTGCGCCCCCTTCGGCAACGCGGCCACCCCTACCGCCGCACGAGCGGGATAGGGTTCGCTGAAGTACTCGGCCATGATCTCGTTGACCAGCGCGAAGTGGCCGAGGTCCGGGAGGAAGACATTGAGCTTGGCGACGTCGGCGAGCGTGCCGCCGGCGGCCACGGCCACGGCGGCGAGGTTGTCGAAGACGCGCCGGATCTGCGCGGCCATGTCGCCCTCGACCAGCTGCATGGTGGCGGGGTCAAGCGGGATCTGCCCCGACAGGTAGACGGTGCTGCCGCAGCGGACGGCCTGCGAATAGGTGCCGATGGCCTGCGGCGCACGGTCGGTCTGGATAATCGTTCGGCTCATGGTGGTTCCCTTGTGTTACATGAAGTCTGGATCGGGCTCCCGATACTCGTATTTGCGAGCAAAGCGAAGCGATCTAAAATTGATTATGCGAAGCCGGTGGAGATTGCTTCATCACCCTGTTTCTCGCAACGACCGGTTTCGGTGCGGCGCAGCAATGTCCGCGACTGTCCCCGTGCGCTTGCATGGTCAATACAATCGCGGACGCGGTCCGCTCCTACAGGCAATCCCTGTACCAAGGCACAGCTGAAATCTCTCCGGGTACTCTGCGCCCTCTACGGCCAAGGCTTTACTTTGCGTCCTTGTGCGAGCTGACTGCTCTAGCGACACTCAGTTGCGCGTACGGGTAATGCGCGTCACCGACGGGATGTTGCGCACATTGCGCATCACCCGGGCCAAGTGCTGGCGATTGCGCACCGTGAGTCGGAATTTGAGCACGTTGGTAAGGCCGTCACCTGCCTCGAACTCGACATTTTCGATGTTCGAGTCGGCATCGCCTATCACCTTGGCCACAGTGGCCAGCATGCCGCGCCGATCAGCCACTTCCACGCTCACATCGACCGGAAACTCCTCGTTGATCCCCGGCTCCCACTGCACCTCCAGACAGCTTTCGGCCGGGTACTTGCGCTCGGTAATATTGCGGCAGCTCTGGGTATGGATCATCATGCCGCGCCCGCTCGTGATCACGCCGACGACCGGATCACCCGGGATCGGCCGGCAACATTTCGAGAAGCGCGTCACCATACCCTCGGTGCCGCGAATAACGAGCGGCGGCATGACCGCCATATCGCCACGGGAGGTGCGGCTACGCTCGTCACCCGGCAGCAGGGCGCGCGCCACCAGCACGGAGGGTCGCCTGCCCATACCGATCTCGACCAGCAGATCTTCCGGCAACTTCAGGTGATATTCCTTCAGCAGCGACTGTACGCGTTCCGAGGACACCTCAGCAGCGGATGAACCGAAAACCCCCAGCGCACGATCCAGCATGCGCCTGCCCAGACTGATCGCCTCCTCCCGCTTCAGGTTTTTCTGGTAGTGGCGGATGCTGGAACGCGCCTTGGCGGAAGCCACGAAGCTGAGCCAGGCAGGACTCGGACGGCCGCCCGGCGTGGTAATGATCTCCACCGTCTGGCCGCTGCGCAGGGTGGTGCGCAGCGGGACGTCCTGCCGATCCACCCGGGCGCCGATACAGGTATTGCCGATGTCCGTGTGCACGGCGTAGGCGAAATCCACCACGGTAGCGCCGTGCGGCAGCTTCATGATCTCGCCGGTAGGCGTGAAAACGTAGATCGCGTCGGGGAACAGGTCGAGCTTGACGTTCTCCAGGAATTCCAGCGAGTTGCCGGCATGTTTCTGCATCTCGAGCAGTTCACGCAACCACTCGCGCGCGCCGGCGTGCATCTGGTCGAGGTTCTGGTCGCTGGATTTGTATACCCAGTGTGCCGCCACACCGCTCTCGGCGACCTTGTCCATTTCCTCGGTACGGATCTGGACCTCGATGGGAATGCCGTAGGGTCCGAACAGGATGGTATGCAGCGACTGGTAACCGTTGGCCTTGGGAATGGCGATGTAGTCCTTGAACTTGCCCGGCACCGGTTTGTAGAGATTGTGCACCACGCCGAGCGCACGGTAACAGGTGTCCACCTTGTCCACCACGATGCGGAAGGCGTAAACATCGTAGGTCTCCTCGAACGACAGGGTCTTGTCGCGGATCTTCTTGTATAGGCTGTAGAGGTGCTTCTCACGGCTCAGGATGCGCCCCTCCAGGTCTTCCTGCTGCATGCGCCGCTTGATGGCGGTCTCGATCTTGATCAGCACTTCCTTGCGGTGGCCGCGCGCCGCACGCACGGCCTTTTCCAGCACCTTGTAGCGCAGCGGATAGAGCGCCGCGAAGCCGAGGTCCTCCAGCTCCACGCGCAGGGCGTTGATGCCGAGACGATTGGCGATCGGTGCATAGATATCCAGCGTCTCGCGCGCGATGCGGCGGCGCTTGTCCGGACGCATGACGCCGAGCGTGCGCATGTTGTGCAGCCGGTCCGCGAGCTTTACCAGGATGACACGGATGTCGCGCACCATGGCGAGGATCATCTTGCGGAAGTTTTCCGCCTGCGCCTCGGCCGAACTCTCGAACTCGATCTGGGTCAGCTTGCTCACACCGTCGACCAGTTCGGCGACATCGCTGCCAAATTCGCTGGCGATCTGCTCCTTGGCGGTAGGGGTGTCCTCGATGACGTCGTGGAGGATGGCGGCGATGATGGACTTGTGGTCGAGGCGCAGCTCGGCGAGGATGCGGGCGGCGGCAATGGGGTGGTAGATATAGGGTTCGCCGGAAAGTCGGGTCTGGCCGTCATGCGCCTCCGCGCCAAACAGGTAGGCGCGGTAAACCTCCTGAACCTGCGCCGGTTCCAGGTAGGATTCCAGCATCTTGCACAGGTCGCTGATCAGAAAACGCGATGTCTGATCAGTGAGGGTTTCCGCTCTGCTTGCCATAGGATTACCGGCGGACCGCGCGCCGCACGGCCCGCGAGGGTTGACAGTCAGGCCAACTATAACGCCAATGCGCACACAGGCACATACCGCCGCGGCGACAGCGGCCGGGCTCCGGCAGATTCAGGCTGAGCGCACCCGGCCCGTGCGGGCGGGGCGGCACGGGATTAGAATTCAGTGTCTTCCGCAGGGGGGGCAGCAGGCGGCGGCATCTCGGCACCGGCGGTCGCCTCGGCCAGGATCTCCAGATCCTCGGCGTCGAGCTTTTCTTCGAACAGCGGCTCGGGTTTTTCGTCGAGCAGCGCCGGCCCGATCAGTCCCTCGGCGATCTCGCGCAGCGCGACGATGGTCGGCTTGTCGTTTTCCCACGGCACCAGCGGCATGACGCCGTTCGCCAGCTGGCGGGCCCGTTTGGTGGCCAGCAGTACCAGCTGGAAGCGGTTATCCACTTTGTCGAGACAATCTTCTACCGTAACGCGTGCCATGTTGCTCTCCGTGTCTCCGCCGGACCGCGGCGGGATGGGCGTGGGAGTTTAACCGAATCAGGCATCCGGTGCCAGCAGGGACGCCAGCAATCCGGCATGGCGCCGTGCCTGGGGCGACAGCTGCAGGCGCCGAGCGCGGACGATGGCGGCAAGCTCGTCACGTGCCTGTGCGAAAACATCGTTGATTATGAGGTAGTCATATTCCGCGTAGTGCGACATCTCGCTGACCGCGTCACGCATGCGGCGCGCGATCACCGCATCATCGTCCTGTCCCCGCGCCGCCAGCCTCGACGCCAGCGCGGCGCGCGAGGGCGGCAGGATGAAGATGCTGACCGTACCCGGCACCTGCGAGCGCACCGCACGGGCGCCCTGCCAATCGATCTCGAGGATCACGTCCAGCCCGGCGGCCAGCTGTGACTCCACGGCGCTGCGCGAGGTACCGTAGAAATTGTCGAACACCTGTGCGTGCTCCAGGAAGTCCCCCGCCGCGATCTGCGCCTGGAATCGCGCCACGTCGGTGAAGTGGTACTCGCGCCCGTCCACCTCGCCCGGTCGTGGTGCCCGCGTGGTATGCGAAACCGACAGCGCCAGCCCCGCGCCGGAGGTTTCCAGCAATGCCTTCACCAGGCTCGACTTGCCGGCACCCGAGGGGGCGGAAATGATGTAGAGGGTTCCGGTTACGTGAGCGTCGGCCATTGCGGTTACTCGATGTTCTGGATCTGCTCGCGCATCTGCTCGATCAGCACCTTGAGCTCGACCGAGACATTGGTGGTGGCGACCACGACCGATTTCGATCCGAGGGTGTTGGCCTCGCGGTTCAGCTCCTGCATCAGGAAATCGAGCCGCCGCCCGACCGGCTCGTCGCTGTCCAGCACCCGGCGCACCTCGCCGAGATGGCTGCCCAGCCGGTCCAGCTCCTCGTCCACATCGATCTTCTGCAGCTGCAGCACCAGCTCCTGTTCGAGCCGGCCCGGGTCCACCGGCACCTCCAGTTCGGCCAGGCGCTGCTCCAGCCGGCGGCGCAACCCGGCGCGGATTTCCGGTAACAGCGTGCGTACATGCTCGACCTGGTCCGCCATCGCGCTGCAACGCGCCAGCAGCAGGCCGCGGATCTGCTCACCCTCGCGCGCACGCGCGCTGACGAGTTCCTCCAGGGTTTCTTCCAGCAAAGCCAGGGCGCCGTTGATCAGCGGCGTCGTATCGACAGCCTGTTCACGCACCACGCCCGGCCAGCGCAGCAACTCCAGGGGATGCAACGGCGCGGCTGCCGGCAGGCGCCCGGTAACGGCCCGGCACGCGTCCAGCAGCCGTTCCAGATTGCCGGTATCGATATCGAATGCGATATCGCCACTCACGACAGGCTTGTAACGGCAGATGCAGTCGACCTTGCCGCGGCCGAGCCGGGCGTTGATGCGTTCACGCACCCCCGCTTCCAGCGCCCGCAGCTCTTCCGGCAGGCGCAGGCCGATTTCCAGATAGCGGTGATTGACCGAGCGCAGCTCCCAGCTCACACTTCCCGCGGCGAGTTCGGCCTCGCGGCGGGCGAAGGCTGTCATGCTGCGAATCATGGAATCTCCGGGATGCGGTTGCCTGGAAGGCGCTAATGGTAAGCGATCGGCCCGCGGTTGCAACGTCGGACTGGCGCCGGCCCTGAAACGGCAAAGCCGCCGCAACCCTGCCGGCTGCAGCGGCTCCGGTGTACCTGCCAGCGTTTAGATATCGCCGAGCGGCCTGACGAAGGTGTATTTCACCGGTTTCATGACCAGGTGGTCGGCGGCCTCGCCGACGTTGCCCCCGAGCGCACTGAACGGCAGCGAGACGACAAACGCGGTCACCCCGACCGCCGTGCCGATCAGCATCACCGGACGCAGCATGAACAGATCCGCAAGCATGGCGCCACCGCTGGGTTCGTCGTCAGCGGCAAAAGAACCCGCTGCCGCCGTAGGCACGGACGCCAGCTGGGTGACCGCCAGCAGGGCAGCAAGGACAGCGCCGGCGAGTTTCCTGTTTGAATGATGCATATTCCTGAATCTCCATGTGAGCGATCCGTGCGGGATCCTAAGCAGTACGCGCAGGCGATAGATCGACCGACCGACCGCCAACCTTTATAGTACGGGGACGGCGCCACGCCAAACTGCGATACGCATCCCTCCCGGGGAGACTGCGGCAGCCGCCCTGCGGAACATAATACAAAGGCAACCGCCATTCAACATCAAAGAGTTATAAGCACCACACCCCCTATCGACAGGCACATCCCTCCCGCCCTGACGCTGCGCCAGCGACACGGTATCGCGCTATACTGCGCCCCGGCCTAAAACACAGGATCACGCCATGCGCCCCAGCAGCAGAGCACCGGACGAGATGCGCCACGTCCGCATCACCCGCAACTACACCAAGCATGCCGAAGGATCCGTGCTCGTCGAGTTCGGCGATACGCGCGTGCTGTGCAATGCCACCGTGGAAGACCGCATCCCCGGCTTCCTGCGCGGCAAGGGCGAAGGCTGGGTGACGGCTGAATACGGCATGCTGCCGCGCTCCACCAGCAGCCGCATGGGCCGCGAGGCCGCGCGCGGCCGCCAGGGCGGGCGCACGCTCGAGATACAACGACTGATCGGACGTTCGCTGCGCGCTGTCGTGGACATGAAGGCGCTGGGCGAACGGAGCATCACCATCGACTGCGATGTCATCCAGGCCGACGGCGGCACCCGCACCGCCAGCATCACCGGCGGCTATGTCGCGCTCGCCGATGCGATCAACGGTCTCCTGGCACGGGGCGAACTCGCGCGCAGTCCGCTCACCGGCCGGGTTGCCTCGGTATCGGTCGGCATCTACCAGGGCACCCCCGTGCTCGACCTGGACTATCCGGAAGACTGCAATGCCGAAACCGACATGAACGTGGTCATGAACGATGCCGGCGACTTCATTGAGATCCAGGGTACCGCCGAGGGCCATGCCTTCAGCATGAACGAGCTGAGCACGCTCCTCGCGCTGGCACAGAAAGGCATCAACGAACTGCTGGAGAGCCAGCAGGCCGCGCTCGGACAGCCCTGACATACCTGCTGGCACGATCACGGCAGCGCGAACAGGAACCCGCAAGGTGAAAGAACTCGTACTCGCCAGCAGCAATCCCGGCAAGGTCCGCGAAATCAACCAGTTGCTTTCAGGCATCGACCTCCATGTCCGACCGCAGGGTGAATTCGGCGTCACCGACATCGAGGAAACCGGGCTCACCTTCGTCGAGAACGCCATCCTCAAGGCACGCAATGCCGCAAGCCACACCGGACTGCCGGCAATCGCCGATGACTCGGGTCTGGAGGTCGACGCCCTCAACGGGGCACCCGGCATCTACTCGGCGCGCTATGCCGGACACGGCGCCGGCGACCGGGCCAACATCGAAAAACTGCTCGAGGCCCTGCAGGGTGTTCCGGATGCGCAACGCACGGCACGCTTCCAGTGCCTGATCGTCTATATGCGCCACGCCGGCGACCCCACGCCGCTGATCTGCCAGGGCACCTGGGAGGGGCGCATCCTGCCAGCGCCGCGCGGCGAGCAGGGCTTCGGCTACGATCCGGTGTTCTTCGTACCGACACACGACTGCGCTTCCGCCGAACTGGAACCGGAAGCGAAGAATGCGCTGAGCCACCGTGGGCAGGCCTTGCGGAAGCTGGTGGCTGCGCTGCAGGAACACAGGTAATACAAACCCGTTTCCCAACCTGTCGAACATAGCCTCGAGAATGCATTGTGCTTTCGCCCTGTCGGGCACGGGACTCTCTCGTGCGCGCCCAAGAGAAAGTATCCAATGAGAAGGGCACCCGGCAGCCCAGCGCAGATGACGTACCGGCAAACCTTCGAACCACCTGTCTTTTGATGCTGTATGGGCAGTCCATCCCTGGACTTCGCCCAGCGGGCCAGCCTGCGGCTGTCCCCATTCGCTCCCGGCGAATTGGTCTTTGGCGGCGCAATGAAAAGTACCTCGCCCGACAGGGCGGAGAAGAACTATCATTAGGCTGAGCCATATAAGAAACAGCCGTGTTCAACTTCACCAGTACCCCGCCGCTGTCCCTCTACATCCACATCCCGTGGTGCGTGCGCAAGTGCCCGTACTGCGATTTCAATTCGCACGAGGTACGCGAAGACATCCCGGAACGGGAATACATCGATGCCCTGCTGGCCGATCTCGAGCAGGAGCTGCCGGCGGTCTGGGGCCGGCCGGTGGAGAGCGTGTTCATCGGAGGCGGAACCCCCAGCCTGTTCACACCGGAGGGGATCGACCGGCTGCTAGGCGCAATACGCGCACGGCTGACCCTGCAGCCCAACGCCGAAATCACCCTGGAGGCCAATCCCGGCACCGTCGACCGGGCTCACTTCGACGGATACCGTGCAGCCGGTATCAACCGCCTGTCGATCGGCATCCAGAGTTTCCAGACCGGGCTGCTCGAGGCCATCGGACGCATCCATGACCGGCGCACAGCAATCCGGGCCGCCGAGTCCGCACATGCCGCCGGTTTCGCCAACTTCAATCTCGACCTCATGTTCGGGTTGCCGGGCCAGTCCCTGCAGCAAGCGCTGGCTGACCTGCGCATCGCCATGGATCTCGAACCAACGCACCTCTCCTGGTATGAACTGACGATCGAACCCAACACCCGGTTTTACCGGCATCCGCCGCAATTGCCGGACGAGGAATCACTCTGGGACTGCCAGAGCGCCGGTCTTGCGCTGCTGGCCGGCCGCGGTTTCGATCGCTACGAGATATCCGCCTATGCACGCGGTGACAGACAATGCCGGCACAATCTCAATTACTGGCGCTTCGGCGACTACCTTGGCATAGGTGCCGGCGCGCACGGCAAACTGACGGACCCCGCACACCAGGTCATCCGGCGCAGCGCGAAGCTGCGTCATCCCGAGGGCTATCTGGCTGCGCGTAAGGACGGCAACTTCCGCAGCATGGAGCGCACACTCGCGCCGGTGGATGTCACACTGGAATTCATGATGAACGCATTACGCCTGACGCATGGATTCACTGCGGCGGAATTCACTGCCCGCACCGGACTGCCCAGCGCAAGGCTGGAACCGGGCCTGGGCAGGGCCATCGTGGCAGGCCTGATCGATACAGCGGACGCGTGCTGGACGGCCACGGAAACGGGTCAACGGTACCTCAATGACCTGCTACAGTACTGGCTGGCCGAGGAGAACGCGAATGCTGGTTCCGATTGACTGTCCCTACTGCGGACAGTGCTACACTGCCGTCGTCGAGACCCTCGACGGCTGCCAGGACTACATCGAGGATTGCCCTGTCTGCTGCCGGCCGATCGAGCTGCACGTCGAGACCGGCGACAACGGTGAACTGCTGGCACTGCATGCAAGACGCGACGATGACTGACTACATACCAATAGACTGCGCCATACACAGCGACTATGAACTCGCGATCATGCGTCGACGGCAACTGCGCCTGACCTGGCGTGGCGAGGACAGCGTCATCCATATCAAGACCGTCACGCCAACCGACCTGCGCACCTGCAATCACGAAGAATTCATCGATGTGACCGACGTGGAAGGCACCACCTATAGCATTCGCCTCGACCGTATCCAGAAGCACGAAATCCTGCAGCCCGGCGACTGAATGGACGATAGTAATCCCGACCGGCAACCTGACCGTAGCTGAAGAATGGACGACCCGCACGATCTCGAATTGCTGCTGCACTCGCGCGTGCCGCTGATCACGATCGAAACCCGCGACGAGAAGCGGGTGACGCAGCTGTTTGCCAGCCTCGCGCTGCGCCTGGGCGTGCCGGTCATGGCATGGTCCGCCACCAGCGGCCTGCAGCGCGTGGATCTCGAGCTCGCCCCGCAGCAACATGCCAGTGACCCGCAGCAGGCGCTTGGCCAGATCAAGTCCACCCGCACGCCTACCATCTATCTGCTGCTCGATTTCCATCCCTACCTTGAGGACGCCTATAACGTACGGCTGCTCAAGGAAATCGCGCTCGACTATCACGAGTTGCGCCACACGCTGGTCTTCGTCAGCCACGAGTTCAGGCTGCCGGCAGAACTCGACGGCCTGGCGGCACAGTTTTCCCTGTCGCTGCCGGATCGCGATGAGTTGGAGAGGCTGATCCGCGAAGAGGCCGCACACTGGACCCAGGTCAACCCCGGCCGCCAGGTCAGAACCGACCGCAAGACCCTGGACCTTATCATCGGCCAGCTGCGCGGCCTGACCACCGGCGACGCGCGGCGCATCATCCGCAGCATCATCTTCGATGATGGTGCCATCCGGGAGAACGACCTGGACCGGGTGACGCGCGCCCGCTACCGCCTGATCGAGGCCAACGGCGCGCTCAGCTGCGAATTCGACACGGCGGATTTCGCCGCCGTCGGCGGCCTGCATAACCTCAAGCGCTGGCTGCAACGCCGTCGCGTCGCCTTTCTGGACGGGGCGACCGGTCCGGACCAGCCGCGGGGCATCCTGCTGGTCGGTGTACAGGGCGGCGGCAAGAGCCTTGCCGCCAAGGCGGTGGCCGGCATGTGGTCGCTGCCGCTGCTGCGGCTGGACTTCGGGACGCTATTTAACAAGTACTTTGGTGAAACGGAACGCAACCTGCGCGAGGCGCTGCGCGCGGCGGAAGCCATGGCCCCGTGCGTGCTGTGGATCGACGAAATCGAAAAGGCGCTCGCTGCGGGCGATACCGACAGCGGCACCTCCCGCCGCATCCTGGGCAGCCTGCTGACCTGGATGGCGGAGCGCAAGGCCGCGGTCTTTATCGTAGCCACCGCCAATGCCATCGACGAATTGCCGCCGGAACTGGTACGCAAGGGCCGCCTGGATGAAATCTTCTTCGTGGACCTGCCGGATGCCGCCACGCGCGCCGAGATATTCGCCATTCATCTGCGCAAGCGTGACCACAAACCGCTGGATTTCGACCTCCAGACACTGGCCGGGCTCAGCGATGGCTACTCCGGGGCCGAGATCGAGCAGGCCATCGTGGCGGCAAGCTATCTCGCCCGGGAACAGCGCGCGACCCTGGATACGGCACACATCAGTCACGAACTCCAGCAGACCCGCCCGCTGTCGCAGATCATGACGGAAAAGATCGCCCGGCTGCGGCAGTGGGCCAGAGACCGCACCGTCCCGGCCAACTAGGTTAGCGTTGCGATCAAGCCACAGCTTGGTTGCGCCAAGGATTTGCGTCATCTGGCCTGTTTTATTATCCACCAGCTTATCCACAAGCCGGCGCCAGCTAAGCCACTGATGTTAGCTTGATAAAGCCCCAGTCCCGCCAGTTTTTCGGCACGGCCTGTGGATTTTTATGCTAGGATGGGCTGCACGCCGGAAAAAACAACAAAAGCCGCCCCAGCGGCAGGAAGGAGGCCGTCATGCATGACCTTCCCGACAGCCAGTCATTCGATTTCGATGCCTGGGCAAAACTGTTCGTAAAAGACCCTGAAGAATTCGAAAAACAAAGACTTATCGCCATCGAGCAGCTGATCCAGCAAGCACCGCCACACAAGCAGCAGCGGCTGCGCTGCCTGCAATGGAAACTGGACCAGGTGCGGCGCATCGCGCCCAATCCGCTGGCGGCTAGCCTGCGTATGAACGAGCTGCTGTGGGAGAGTCTAGCCGGCCCGGACGGCCTGATCGAACGCCTGAACCGACCGCGCCCGCAGCGCCAGCCCCCGCGGCGCGCCCGGGTCCTGCCGTTTCCGGCCGGCTTGTCGCAACCACAGGATTAACGTATTATTCCCGGCCTTTTCACGGTCCCGGTCGTCGCTTTCCGGTAGCCGTTACATACGTTCGAGGTAGTCATGAAAACCGAAACCCATCCGGCATACGATGCCGTCAAGGTCACCTGCAGCTGCGGCGAGACCTTCGAAACCCGGTCCACCGCGGGCAACGACCTGAACATCGAAGTCTGCTCCAAGTGCCATCCGTTCTATACCGGCAAGCAGAAGATGGTCGACACCGGCGGCCGGGTAGACAAGTTCCGCCAGCGTTACGGGAACAACTGACCGCAGGGCGAATGCGACCGGGTTCGTATCGCACAGGGGCGCCCGCCTTGGCCGCCCCTGTTTTGTTTATACTGCTCTCAGCCTGCCTGGCGGACACCACGGTGCCCGCGCAGGAATGCCCGGCCGTGCGTATCGACGAACGCGCCCGGGTCAGCTACGTATTCGATGGCGACACGGTCAGACTCGCAGATGGCAGACGCCTGCGGCTGATCGGCATCGATACACCCGAACTCGCCCGCGCCGACGAGACGGATGAGCCGCTGGCGCGGGTAGCGCGCACCCGGCTGCAGGAACTGCTCACCGCCGGCGCAAACGAGCTGCAGCTGCAGTTCGATAGCCAGCGCACCGACCACTACGGCCGGCTGCTGGCACATGCCTATCTCAACAACGGCGACAACGTGGCCGTGCAACTGCTACGGCAGGGCCTGGCCACCGCGCTGGTCGTACCGCCGAACACCCGGGAAGCGGACTGTTACGACGCCATTGAACACGCCGCACGGGCTGAACGCCGGGGACTGTGGGCACTGCCCCGCTACCGCCCCCAGAACAGTACCGAATTGCCACCCGACGCCACGGGATTTCACATTGTGCGCGGACGGATCACCGCCGTGCGCACCCCGTCCGGCAGTACCTGGCTCGACCTGGAAGGGCCGTTAAGCCTGCACATCGGCGGCAGGGATCGCGCGCATTTCGCAGCGGGTTACCTGGAAGGACTGGCTGGACAGGAAGTCGAGGTACGTGGCTGGATCAGAACGGAGCGGAACGGCCTGCGCATGAATATCCGCCACCCCGCAGCCCTGACCGGATTGACGCAAGCCGATGGCGGCTGAGCTGCGCGTGGCCGACTTCCCGGTATTCCGCAGGCTGCTGCCTGTTATCGCGCTGATCGCACAACTGGCAGCCTGCGCCACTAACCCGGTGACCGGGGGATCGGATCTAGTACTGATGTCCGAAGCGCAGGAGATCAGCCTGGGCCGCAAATACAGTGCGGAAATAACCAAGGAAATCCCGGCATACGAAGACCCGGCGCTCGCCCGCCTGGTACAGACGGTCGGTGACAAGGTCGCGGCCAGCAGCCATCGGCCGGACCTGATCTACCGCTTTACCGTTCTGGATACTCCGACGGTGAATGCCTTCGCCCTGCCCGGTGGTTATATCTACATCACTCGCGGCCTGCTCGCCTACCTCAACTCCGAGGCCGAACTCGCTGCGGTACTGGGCCACGAGATCGGCCATGTCACCGCACGTCACAGCGTGCGCCAGCACAGTACGGCGACAGTTGCGGGGATACTCGGCACCGTGGTTGCCGCCGCCACCGGTATCCAGGGCGCAGACACACTCACCAACCTTGCCGGCACCGCCATCGTCCGCGGCTACGGCCGCGAGCATGAACTGGAAGCAGATCGACTGGGCGCGGAGTATCTGGCGAAGAGCGGTTACGATCCCCATGGGATGCTCAATGTTGTGGGTGTTCTCAAGAATCAGGAAGCTTTCGATAAGCTGGTAGCCGAGAAGGAAGGCCGCGAACCCAGCGCCTACCACGGGCTGTTCGCAACCCATCCGGACAACGACACGCGCTTCCAGGAAGTAGTCAGGGCCGCGGCGGGATTGCACAGCGGGGCTGCAGCGACGGCAGACCGCGCAGCCTTCCTGCAGGCCATCGCTGGGCTGACTTTCGGTGAACGAGACGAGGACGGGGTGGTCAGAAAGCAACACTACTACCACAAGACGCTGGATTTCTCCCTGACCTTCCCGGACAACTGGCGTATCGACAACCGGGCGGATCGGGTGCTCGCCCGTTCCGCCGACAATGACGGCCTCATCCAGGTGACGGTGACCGACCTCAACAAGCGCATCACGCCCGCGGCATTCATGTCCGAACGCCTACAGCTGGAAAACATGCAGCACGGCGAATCGTTCCGGGTCGGTGACTACGCTGGCTACACCGCGATTGCCGATGGCGGGACTCCCTACGGTGAACGTCCGGTGCGTTATGTCGTGATATTCCGGGATACCCGCGCGTGGATCATCGCGGGTGCCGCCAAGGAGCGGCGCGAGTCACGCCGCTATGACGCAGACATTTTGGCAACCGCACGCAGTTTTCACGCACTGAGCGCGGCGGAACGGCCGCTGGCCACGGCGCATCATCTTGCGCTTATCCGTACAGCGCCGGGCAGCCGCTATGCAGATCTGGCAAAAGACTCGCCACTGGCGAATTTTCCCGAACAGCAGTTGCGCCTGCTGAACAACCAGTACCCCACCGGCGAGCCGGATGCCGGCAGCCTGCTGAAAATTGTTCGCTAGCAGCGGGGCCTATATACTCCAGTTCCTGCATAAACATACCGATAAACCGGCAAACCGCCGCAAGTTAGGGACACGCGATGAACAAGATCACCATCATTGGCGCCGGCCGCGTGGGAGAATCAACGGCACAGATACTGGCGACACGGGACATGTGTCGTGAGGTGGTACTGCTCGATATACGCGACGGCGCTGCCGCCGGGGCGGCACTGGATATCCGGCAGTCAGCCGCACTGCACCGCTTCGACTGCAGGGTTACCGGTGGCGCCAGTCCTGACCTGATGGCCGGCTCGGACCTGGTCATCATCACGGCCGGATCACCGCGCAAGCCCGGCATGTCACGCAGCGATGTCCTGGAGGTAAATCGCTCTGTTATCAACGATATCCTCGACCAGGTTTTGGAGTTCGCGCCTGACTGCCTGCTGCTCATGGTCACCAACCCCGTCGACGTCCTCACCTGGCATGCCTGGAAACGTACCGGTTGGGAACGGCACCGGGTCTTCGGTCAGGCCGGCGTGCTGGATGCCGCACGCATGGCCAGCTTCATGGCGGAGCAGACTGGTATTTCGGTGCGAGACATACACACCATGGTCATCGGCGGCCATGGTGATGCCATGGTGCCACTGACCCGCTTCAGCACCATCAACGGCCTGCCGGTGCATGCGTTCGTCGACGCCAAGACCATCGAGTACATCAACGAGAAGACCCGGCATGGGGGTGCCGAGGTGCTGGAAATGCGTCAACACAGCAGCGCCTACAATGCCCCGGCAGCGGCTATCGCCACCATGGTGGACGCCATCCGCAGCAACCGCGATCGGCTACTGCCCTGCGTCTGCATACTGGATGGTGAATACGGACACCGCAATATTCCGGCAGGCGTGCCGGCCATATTGGGACGCGAAGGCATCAAGCGCGTGGTAGAGCTGCCACTCGATGAGGAAGAATCCGTCGGCTTCCAGCATTCGGTCGATAGCATCCTCGAGGATTTACAGCACATCTGATGCCGGTGCAGCCGGATGCAGGACCACGCCCGGCCTAGAACAGCTGGTCGGTTATGCTCTCCCCCGCACCTGCGGCACCAGTCGCCATAGACTGACTGGTCTTGGTCGGCACGTTTTCCTCCATGAAGGTTTCGAAAATGGCATCGCGCTGGCCGCTCGCGGCCAGCAGGCCGGTCGCCGGATCGATGCGTACAGTCACCAGCCCCTCCGGTGGCTCCTGCCTGCGCTCTTCGACACCCTGCAGCGCATAGGCCATATAGTCTATCCACATAGGCAATGCAGAACGCCCGCCGGTTTCGCCCCTGCCAAGCGGTTCAAGCCGATCGTAGCCGACCCAGGCCGTTGCGACTACCGCATGATTGAAACCGGAGAACCAGCCATCCATCTGGTCGTTCGTTGTTCCCGTCTTGCCGGCAAGATCGGAGCGACCCAGCACGCGCGCACGGGTGCCGGTGCCACGCTGGATGACATCGCGCATCATCGAGGTCATCAGCCAAACATTGCGCGGCGACAATGTCTGCTGCGCCGGCAGTGGCGGCTCCTCTGCATCCGCCGGGATACCATGATCGTCCGTCGCAAGCTCCGGCTGCTGCGGCTGTGCCGCCTCGCCCGCGGCAGTCAGCGCTTGCTCCGGCTGTTCGCATTCATGGCACACCACCTCGGGACGCGCGCGGAATATCAAGGTGCCGTTGGCATCGCGGATTTCCTTGATGAGGTAAGGTGTCACCAGGTAGCCGCCGTTGGCAAGCACGGCATAGGCCCGAGCCATCTGCAGCGGGGAAACCGAGGCGCTGCCGAGCGCCAGCGTCAGATCACGCGGCAACTGGTCGGCGGAAAATCCGAATCGCTCTGCATACTCCGCGGCATAGGAGGCGCCGATCGCACGCAGGATCCGGATGGAAACCAAGTTCCTGGATCGGTACAGGGCCTCGCGCAATCGCGTTGGACCGTAAAACTGACCGCTGTAGTTTTCCGGACGCCAGGTGGACTCAAGCTTGGGATCATCGAACACCACCGGGGCATCATTGATAATGCTCGCCGGTGTGAAGCCCTTCTCCAGCGCTGCCGAGTAGATGATTGGCTTGAAACTGGACCCGGGCTGCCGCCTGGCCTGGATGACGCGGTTGAACTTGCTGATATTGAAGTCGAAACCACCGACGAGCGCGAGTATGGCGCCATCATCCGGCTGCAGCGCAACGAGCGCGCCCTCGAGACCCGGCAACTGGGACAGTTCGTAGCGCCCCTCATTCACTTCACGCAAGCGGATGACATCCCCCGGCGTCACGACATCAGCAGCCCGCTTCGGTTCCGGCCCCATGCTGTTCGCACTGCGGTAGGCACGCGCCCAGGACAACGCCTCCCAGTCGAGCGTCAGATTTTCGCCGTCCGCCAGCAGCGCGGTGGCCGACTGTTCGCCGACATCCGTTACCAGGGCAGGGCGCAGCCCACCCACGACCGTGTAGTCCTCCAGTAACGCGGGCCAGTCGGTCTGGGGCATGGCGGCCAGATCCAGATGCGCTTCCGGACCGTGATAACCGTGACGCTTGCTGTAATCCAACAGGGCATTCCGCAGCGCCAGGTTGGCGGCCTCCTGGTGCCCGGCATCGATGGTGGTAACCACCTCGAAGCCCGAGGTATACGCCGCCGCATCGAAGCGGTTGACCATTTCGCCACGCACCATTTCCGCGACATACGGGGCGCTGGCCTCCGCGTCCACGGTGTGCAGCGAGGCATTGTCCTCCTCGGCGACGGCCGCCGCATGCGTCGCCCTGTCGATGTAGCCGAGTTGCAGCATCCGCCCCAGGATGTAGTTACGCCGATCGAGCGCGGCGCGCGGATCGGTGATCGGGTTTACCCGTGACGGCGCCTTGGGCAGGGCTGCGATCATGGCCATGCGGGCCAGGCTGAGTTCACCGATACTCTGGCCATAATATACCTGAGCAGCCGCTTCCACGCCGTAAGCGCGGTGACCGAGATAGATCTTGTTGAAGTAGAGCTCGAGTATTTCCTGCTTGCTGAGCGAATCCTCGATCCGGAATGCCAGCAAGATCTCGGTCAGCTTGCGCAGATAGGTCTTCTCGCTGGAGAGGAAGAAGTTGCGTGCCACCTGCATGGTGATGGTACTGCCGCCCTGGCGCTTCTTGCCGGTACGTGCCAGTTCCACGCCTGCGCGCAGCAACCCCGGCAGGTCTACACCCGCATGTTCGAAGAAATGATCGTCTTCAGCCGCCAGAAACGCCTTCACCAGCAGCGGCGGTACGTTGTCAATACTGATCGGCGTTCGGCGTTTCTCGCCGAACTCGGCCAGCAGCTTGTGATCGTGGGTATAGACCCGCAGAGGCTCCTGCAGACGCACATCCTTCAGCGCCTCGATCGAAGGCAGCTGGGGCTCGATCCGAATATAGATGACTGCGGCAACGATCGCCGTCAAAAAAATGCCTGTCAGCAGAAGTGAGAGCAGGTACAGCCCTGCACGGCGAAAGTTCATTTTGCGAGATGGAAACCTGTGATCGGGTTCAAGGATTACACCGGAATGGAATCATAGATTACAAATTATCTGGCGCGCTGCCTATTTTTACTAAACAAAAGCAGTGTGCGTCCGATAAGCAGTCTGGTAAGTAGCTCTGTCGAGCGAATCGTTTAATTACACATTAGTTGACAATCAGTTGGCAATGTCCTCTAATGCGGCGAACTACCTGTGCTGTACAACAGCTGGTAACTAAAGGGAAATATTGTGCTATTCGCGCAACTATTTAAGCGGACCAAACCACCCCTCATCGGTCTGGACATCAGCTCCACTGCGGTCAAACTGCTGGAACTGAGTCGGAGCGGAACCCGCTACCGGGTAGAAAGCTACGCCGTTGAGCCCCTGCCACCCAATTCCGTCGTCGAAAAGAATATTACCGACGTAGATGCCGTTGGTGAAGCAGTGCGTCGCGCCGTCAAGCGCTCCGGCACCCGCACCATGCATGCGGCGGTCGCCATCGCCGGCTCCTCGACCATCACCAAGGTCATTCCGATGCCGGCCGGCCTGAGCGAGGATGACCTGGAGAGCCAGATCAACCTCGAGGCTGACCAGTACGTGCCCTACCCGCTGGAAGAGGTCAACCTCGATTTTGAGGTGCTCGGTCCTTCGGAAAAAAGTCCGGAGATGGTGGATGTACTCCTGGCAGCCTGCCGCAGCGAAAACGTCGACATCCGCAATGCAGCCGTCGAAACCGGTGGCCTGACCACGCAGATCATGGATGTTGAATCATTCGCCAGTGAAAATGCCTTCGCCCTGCTGGCCGATCAGCTACCCGACCAGGGCGTCGGCAAGACGGTTGCCGTCATCGATGTGGGCGCCACCATGACGACGCTCAACGTCATGCATAATCTGAAAAGTGTCTACACCCGGGACACGGTGTTTGGTGGCAAGCAGCTTACCGAGGAAATCATGCGCCGTTACGGCCTCTCCTACGAGGAAGCCGGCATGGCCAAGCGTCAGGGCGGGCTCCCGGAGAGCTATCTGACCGACGTGCTCGAACCGTTCAAGCAGGCCATGACCCAGCAGGCCAGCCGGTCGCTGCAGTTCTTCTATTCGTCCAGCCCGCACAGCAAGGTCGATCACATCGTGCTGGCTGGCGGCAGCGCATCCATACCGGGTATGGACGAAATGATCCAGGAAAAGCTGGGGGTCGAAACGACTATAGCAAACCCGTTCGCATCCATGTCTCTGTCGGCACGGGTGAAACCGCAAGCACTGAGCAATGACGCACCCGCTCTGCTGATCGCCTGCGGCCTGGCACTCAGGAGCTTTGACTGATATGGCACATATCAACCTGCTACCCTGGCGCGAAGAGCGCAACAAGCAGAAGCAGCGTGAATTCGCCTTTATTGCCGGCGGCAGTGTCGTTCTGGCCGCACTGGTGGTGCTGCTTTCCCATATCCATATCGATGGCAAGATCGTCAACCAGAACCAGCGCAATACCTTCCTGAAGAACGAGATCAGCGCACTGGACAAGCGCATCGGCCGCATCAAGGAACTCGAGTCCCTCAAGGAAGACCTGCTGGCACGCATGAACGTCATCCAGGAGCTGCAGAGCAGCCGCCCTGAGAGTGTGCATCTCATGGATGAGCTGGTCAGGACGATACCAGAGGGTGTCTACCTCAATACATTCAACCAGAAATCCCGCAATGTCGAAATGACCGGTGTGGCACAGTCAAATGCCCGAGTCTCTGACTACATGCGCAACATCGACAGCTCCGAATGGCTGGCCGATCCGCGACTCGGTCTGATCAAGACCACCGAGCAGAACCGTCGTCGCGTTGCAAATTTCACCCTCAAAGGCAGCCAGAAGGCCCACAACGCCAACGACCAGCAGGAAGCCGACACTGGCGACGCGGGGTAATCATCTATGGATCTCAACGAACTTGACCTGACCAACGTTGCACGCTGGCCCGCCACGGCACAGGCTGTTGTTATCGCGCTGCTGATGGCATGCGTCATATTCCTGGGGTACTGGTTTCATACCAAGGACCAGCTTGCGATCCTGGCAGATGTCGAAAAGCAGGAGCAGGACCTGAAACAGGTATTCGAGAAGAAGGCTAAGCAGGCGGTCAACCTCGAAGCCTACGAAAAGCAGCTGGAGGAAATGCGCGAATCCTTCGGTGCCATGCTGCGCCAGCTCCCCAATGAAACCGAGGTGGCCGACCTGCTGGTGGATGTCTCCCAGACCGGCCTGGCCAGCGGACTCGAGTTCGAGCTGTTTCAGCCGGGCTCGGAAAATCCGCGCGAATTCTATGCAGAGCTGCCGATCAACATCCGGGTCATCGGCAACTATCATGAATTCGGCGACTTCATCAGTGGCGTGGCAGCACTGCCGCGCATCGTCACCCTGCACAACATCAGCATTTCGCGGCGTGACAGTAACAGCAGCATGCTCGCCATGAATCTGACTGCAAAGACCTATCGTTATCTCGAGGAAAGCGAGCGCGATGATGAGCCGCAGCAGACAGTCAAGAAGAAAGGCAACAAGAAGGGGGCGAAAAAATGAAAGCCGCCTTTAACATCAGCATCAGCCGCATCCTTGCCTTGACCGCTGTGGCTGTCGCCGTCAGCGGCTGTTCGGGCGATCCGACCGCAGACCTGAACGAGTACGCCAAAAAGGTTAAAAGCCAGCAGGTCTCCCGCATCGAGCCGCTGCCGGAATTCAGGCCATACGAGTCGTTTACGTACGCGGCAACCGATCTGCGCGATCCGTTTACAGTTCCGACCTTCACCAACCAGCAGGCGCTGGCGCTGCCTACGGCCACTAACGGCATCAAGCCTGATTTTGACCGTCCGCGCGAACCACTCGAGGAATTTCCGCTCGACAGCCTGCGCATGGTGGGAACACTGGAGCAAAAGGAAACCAACTGGGCCCTGATCAACGACACGGACGGCACCATCCACCGTGTGCAAGCCGGCAACTATGCCGGGCAGAATTACGGCAAGATCACACGCGTAACGGAATTTGAAGTCGAACTGACCGAGATCGTTCCAGACGGGATCGGGGGCTGGATGGAGCGCCAGGCCACGATCGCAATAAGTGAATAAACCCACAGGGTGACAGCAATGATCGGAAATATTTCTAGCCGTTTGCCAACAAGGGAGCTATCAATGGTGCAAACAGGTAAATGCCTGGGTAGGAAGCTATGGCGACGCCTGATGGCTGCTGCATGCCTTGTCCTCGGTGGGATCAGCGCCGTCCATGCGGCGGGCAATACCCTGCAATCCGTCGATTTTGCCAGCCTGCCTGGTAACAAGGCGCAGATCACTCTTAATATGAGCCAGCCGGCAGCGACGCCGCTCAGCTTCACCATAGACAATCCTGCCCGGATCGCCCTGGATTTCGCCGACACCGCCAACGGCCTCGCCAGCCGCACCCAGAATGTCGGTATCGGCATGGTAGACAGCATGACCGTCGTGGAGGCGAAAGGCCGCACCCGCGTGGTAGTGAATCTGATCGACATGGTCCCGTACGAGGCCCATGCCGATGGCAACAAGGTCGTTTTGACCGTACAGAATGCCGGTCGCGAGTTATCCGAGGCCGAATCCGTCGCCGCGCATGCAGTCGGCGGCAGCAGCGGCAACACGATCAGCAACATCGACTTCCGCCGCGGCACCGGCGGCGAGGGACGTGTCATCATTACCTTGTCGGATCCGTCCATCCCGGTCGACATGCGCCAGGAAAGCGGCAACGTGGTCGTGGATTTCTATCGTGCCCAGCTGCCGCACGAGCTGGAGCGCCGTCTCGACGTGCTGGATTTCGCCACTCCGGTCAAGACCATCGATACCTTCACGAAGGGTGATAACGTTCACATGGTGATCACCCCGATGGGTAACTATGACTACATCGCCTATCAGGCAGATGACCAGTTCACCATCGAGGTTCGGCAGCTGACCAAGAAGGAAGTGGAAGAGAAGAAGAAGGACGAGTTCGGTTACTCCGGCGAGCGTCTTTCGCTCAACTTCCAGGACATCGAAGTCCGCTCGGTGCTGCAGCTCATCGCTGATTTCACCGGCATCAACGTCGTGGTCAGCGATACCGTAAATGGCAGCCTGACCCTGCGCCTCAAGAACGTCCCCTGGGACCAGGCGCTGGATATCATCCTCAAGACCAAGGGCCTTGCCATGCGTCAGACCGGCAACGTGATGCTGGTCGCACCGAGCGAGGAAATCGCGGCCCGCGAAAAGCTGGAGCTGGAATCCCAGAAGCAGATCCAGGAACTCGAGCCGCTGTACTCCGAGTATATCCAGATCAACTATGCCAAGGCATCCGACATCACCACCCTGCTCAAGAGCGGTGACACCACACTGATGTCGGATCGCGGTATGGCAACGGTGGACGAACGCACCAATACGCTGCTGGTGCAGGACACGGCTGCGAAGCTGGCCGAGATCCGCAAGCTGATTGCACAGCTGGATATCCCGGTACGCCAGGTACTCATCGAGTCCCGCATCGTGCTGGCCAACAATGACTTCACCAGGGAACTCGGCGTGCAGTTCGGCGTCGCCAAGCGCACAACCTATAACACCGACCACCTGGCGGTCATCGGCGGCACGCAGGAGAACGGCTTCGAGGTGACCGGACCGCAAACCGGATTCAACCCCGGCGACGATACTGAAGGCTTGCTCGTCGACCTGCCGATCTCGACTCCCGGCAGCTCCATCGGCCTGGCCATAGGCAAGCTCGGCAGTCATCTGCTGCAGCTGGAACTGAGCGCACTCGAATCGGAAGGCAAGGGTGAAGTCATTTCCAGCCCGCGCGTGCTGACCTCCAACCAGAAGGCCGCCTTCATCGAAACCGGTACCGAGATTCCGTACCAGGAAGCCTCATCCAGCGGCGCGACCTCCACCTCCTTCAAGAAGGCGGTGCTGCGCCTAGAGGCAACGCCGCAGATCACACCGGATGACCGCATCATCATGGATCTGCTGATCAACAAGGATGCGGTGGGCGAGATCACGGTGAATAACGTGCCGACCATCGACACCAACGAGATCTCCACCCAGGTCCTGGTCGACAATGGCGAGACCCTGGTGCTGGGCGGTATCTACGAAGAGACCAATACCCACGCTGTCACGCGCACCCCCTTCTTCGGCGAACTGCCTGTCATCGACTGGCTGTTCAAGCGCACCATCAAGGAACATGACAAGCAGGAACTGCTGATCTTCGTGACGCCCAAGATCGTCAAGGAAGATTTCCGTCTCTGAAGCCCGGCGGCTGGCAGTGCTTGCCAGCCGCGCGGTTATCTGGCATACCTGCCCGGCATGAAAATGCCGGGCAATTTATTTCTGATCGGGCCCATGGGGGCGGGAAAATCCACCATCGGGCGCCAGCTGTCGAAACAACTCGGCATGCCCTTCCATGACAGCGACCAGGTTATCGAGCAGCGCACCGGTGTCGATATCCCGCTGATTTTCGAACTCGAAGGCGAGGCCGGCTTCCGCAGGCGCGAGCGTGCGGTCATCGACGAACTGACCCGTCTCGACGGCATCATCCTGGCCACCGGCGGCGGTGCCATCCTGGCCTCCGACAACCGCGAGCACCTCGCCAGCCGGGGCAAGGTGATTTACCTGCATGCCTCGGTCAGCCAGCAGCTCAAGCGCACCGGCAAGGACCGTAACCGCCCCCTGCTGCAGACCGCGAATCCCCGCAAAAAACTCGAGGAGCTGATGGCAATCCGCGAGCCGCTGTACCGGGAATGCGCCGATATCGTGATTGATACCGACGGGATGCGGGTTGCTGACGTGGTCAGGCAGATCGTCAAATACCTCGGGTAAACAGTATATTTTTGCGCACTCGCGGCAATTTTCGCTATGCTGGGCGCGTCGTTGAGAAATTGACATACCATGCAAACACTCACTGTCGAGCTCGGAACACGCAGTTATCCCATCCATATCGGCCAGGGACTGCTGGCTGACCCGTCACTGCTGGCGCCGCACATCCCCGGTCGCCAGGTGATGGTAGTCAGCAACGAAACCGTCGCACCCCTGTATCTGGACGCGGTGCGCACACTGCTCGCCGGACATGACACGGCAACCGTCATTCTGCCGGACGGCGAACAGTACAAAACCCTGGACACGCTCAATATCATCTTTACCGGCCTGCTCCAGCATCGATTCAACCGCGGCTGCACCCTGATCGCGCTCGGTGGCGGCGTGGTAGGCGACATCACCGGCTTCGCTGCCGCCAGTTACCAGCGTGGCGTGTCCTTCATCCAGATACCGACCACGCTGCTCGCACAGGTGGATTCGTCGGTCGGTGGCAAGACCGGCGTGAATCACCCGCTGGGCAAGAACATGATCGGCGCGTTTCACCAGCCGCGCTGCGTCCTGATCGACACCAACACGCTGGACACGCTCGATGACCGCCAGTTGAGCGCCGGGCTTGCGGAAGTGATCAAGTACGGATTGATTCACGATGCCGGGTTCTTCAGCTGGCTGGAGCAGAATATCGACCTGCTCCGGTCGCGCGACAAGCAGGCGCTGGCGCATGCCATCCAGCGCTCCTGTGCGATCAAGGCGGAGATCGTCGCCGCCGACGAACGCGAGCGCGGAAACCGGGCCCTGCTGAACCTGGGTCACACCTTCGGCCATGCGATCGAAACCGGCACGGGTTATGGAACATGGCTGCATGGCGAAGCGGTTGCCACGGGCATGCTGATGGCCGCCGATCTCTCGGCGCGCCACGGCTGGCTGGCGCAGTCCGACGTCGAACGTACTGCCATGCTTCTGCGCAGGGCCGGACTGCCGATCGCGCCGCCCGCGGAGATGACCGTACGGCAGTTCCTGGACCTCATGGCCGTCGACAAGAAGGCGGTCGACAGCGGCCTGCGCCTGATCCTGCTCAAGGCCATCGGCAGCGCGGTGGTCAGCGCCGACTACCGACCCGAGCTGCTGAGCGCGACGCTCGGCAGCGCCGCCGCCTGATTCCCGATGAACGCGGCCACCGGCAGGGACCTGCACCTGGCACGCTACGCGGCCACGTCGGAGACCTCCCGCGGACGCCGCTACCAGGAACCCTCCCCGGCCTACCGTAGCGAATACCAGCGCGACCGCGACCGCATCATTCACTCGGCCGCCTTCCGACGCCTCGAATACAAGACCCAGGTATTCGTCAACCATGAGGGCGACCTGTTCCGCACCCGCCTGACCCATTCCATCGAGGTCGCCCAGGTCGCCCGATCCATCGCCCGCGCCCTGCGCCTGAACGAGGACCTCACTGAAGGCATCGCACTGGCCCACGACCTGGGTCATACCCCGTTCGGACATGCTGGACAGGATGCTCTCAACGCCTGCATGCAGGCCTATGGCGGTTTCGAGCATAACCTGCAGTCGCTGCGCGTGGTCGATGAACTCGAGGAGCGCTATGCCGAATTTCCCGGCCTCAATCTGACCTTCGAAACCCGCGAGGGCATACTCAAGCACTGTTCGCGCAAGAATGCGGAGGCACTGGGCGATCTGGGGCAGCGTTTCCTCCAGCGCCGGCAGCCGTCGCTCGAGGCGCAACTGACCAATCTGGCCGACGAAATCGCCTACAACAGCCATGACGTGGATGACGGCCTGCGCTCCGGCCTGATCGATGTCGGGGCGCTCTCGGAAGTTGCCCTGTTCAGCGAGCAGTACGATACCGTACGCAGCCGCTATCCCCGACTCTCCGCGCGCCGCACCATACATGAAGTGGTCCGGCGCCTGATCGGATGTCAGGTGATCGACCTGGTCGAAACCAGCACGGCACGGTTGACCGAGGCAGCACCGGAGGATATCGAGGCGGTGCGCGAACGTGACGAAGCCCTGATCAGCTTCAGCACCGCGATGCAGGAAAAAAATCTCGAACTCAAGCGCTTCCTGCGCACCCGCCTCTACCGGCACTACCGGGTACACCGCATGACGTCCAAGGCTGCCCGGACGCTCACCGCCTTGTTCGAGGCCTTCCTCGAGGACCCGCGCCTGCTGCCCGACGACGCCTTGCGCCATGCGGAATCCCTAGCTGCCGCGAATGGCGAGAACGGGCGGGCCCGCGCGGTGGCGGATTACATCGCCGGCATGACCGATCGCTACGCCATCGCCGAATACGACCGGGTGTTCAACCCGGCGATATAGCATTTACCATCCGCCACAGCGGGCAGCGCGCACAAGCGAACATCACAGCCAGGACACGGCGCGGACGCCTGCAAACAATAATCGCCCTGAGGCCCGAGCAACTACTCAACCATATGAATAGCATAGCTATTTTCTGCATACTCTGTGCCCGCTGCGGCAATTGAGCGAATGCCTAGACACATGCGTATCTACATGCAAATCCCGCCGCAGGACGACAAGCCGCCGCGCTTCTATCACCTGCACCTGCAGGAAGACCTGCTGGAGGGCTGGTCGCTGATCCGGGAATGGGGCTATCAGGGGGCGCGTGGCCGGATGGTGCGGGAGCATTTCCCGGATCGCGCTAGCGCCGAGACCGCACTGCTGCGGGTACGCGATGAGCAGCTCCGGCGCGGCTATCGCGTGGTCTTCATGCAGACCCAGCCGGAATAGCGCGCAGCCCACCACATACCCCTGTTACACAAGGGGAAAAGCAGCCCCCAAATTGAACCACCGGCCCTGCGGCGCTATACTGTTCGGCCTTTTGCGCGGGCGCTTGGCAGCCCGGATGACGCAAGCTCGGCCTTGTTATAAGCTGTTGTTTAAAAAGAAGGTAGATCAATGAAGTACGGCATGCTGCCCCCACGACAAGGACTCTACGACCCGGCCAATGAGCACGACGCCTGTGGCGTCGGATTCGTCGCCAACGTCAAGGGCCGCAAGAGCCATGAGATCATTCGCCAGGGTCTACGCATCCTCGAGAATCTGACTCACCGCGGTGCAGTCGGCGCAGACCCGCTGGCTGGCGATGGCGCCGGTATCTTGATGCAGGTCCCGGACGTGTTCCTGCGCGCGGAATGCAACCGGCTCGGCATCGCCCTGCCGGGCGCCGGTGAATACGGTGTCGGCATGCTGTTCCTGCCACAGCAGGAGGCAACCCGCCGGTACTGCGAAGCGCTGATCGAGCAAACCATCGCCGAAGAAGGCCAGACCCTGCTGGGCTGGCGCGACGTGCCGGTGCACAGCGAGGGTCTGGGTGCCAGCGTCAGGCGCGTCGAGCCGGTAATCCGCCAGGTGTTCATTGGCAGGGGCGCTGCGTCAGCCGACGGTGATGCCTTCGAGCGCAAGCTGTTCATCATCCGCAAGCGTGTCGAAAACACCATCCGTGACTCGGGCCGGGATGGATGCGACTGCTTTTATGTGCCTTCGTTGTCAGCACGCACCCTTTGTTATAAGGGCATGCTGCTAGCCAACCAGGTCGGAACCTATTATGCCGATCTGAACGATGAACGCATGATCTCGGCGCTGGCCCTGGTGCACCAGCGTTTTTCCACCAATACCTTTCCGTCCTGGGATCTGGCACACCCGTTCCGGATGATCGCCCACAACGGCGAAATCAATACCCTGCGCGGGAACATCAACTGGATGAATGCCCGGCGCCACTCCATGGCCTCGGAACTGTTCGGCAATGACCTGCAAAAGCTCTGGCCGTTGATCGCGGAAGGCCAGTCCGATTCCGCCTGCTTCGACAATGCGCTGGAATTGCTGGTCAACGGCGGCTATTCCCTGGCGCACGCCATGATGCTGCTGATCCCGGAGGCATGGGCCGGCAATCCACTGATGGACGAACAACGCCGTGCCTTCTACGAATACCATGCCGCACTGATGGAACCCTGGGACGGACCCGCGGCGGTGGCATTCACCGACGGTCGCCAGATCGGTGCCACGCTGGATCGCAACGGTCTGCGCCCGGCGCGTTATCTGATCACCGACGATGACCTGGTGGTGATGGCCTCGGAGATGGGTGTACTGGACATTCCGCAGGAGCGCATCGTCAAGAAATGGCGCCTGCAACCCGGCAAGATGTTGCTTATCGACCTGGAGCAGGGCCGCATCATAGACGACGCGGAACTCAAGCACACCCTCGCCGGCAACCGCCCCTACCAGGACTGGCTGGACAGGACCCAGATCCGTCTCAGGGATCTGCCCGGCCAGGTCAGCCCCATGACACCCGACCACAGCACCCTGCTCGACCAGCAGCAGGCCTTCGGTTATACCCAGGAAGACGTCAAGTTCCTGATGATGCCGATGGCGGTGACAGGTCAGGAGGCGGTCGGCTCCATGGGGGCCGACAATCCGATCGCCGTGCTGTCCAGCAAGCCGAAACCCCTGGCGAACTACTTCAAGCAGAACTTCGCCCAGGTCACCAACCCGCCGATCGACCCGATCCGCGAGGAACTGGTGATGTCGCTGGTCTCGCTGATCGGTCCGCGTCCGAACCTGCTCGACCTGGCGTCGGCCGGCGAGCACATGCGCCTGGAGGTCAGCCAGCCGATCCTGACAAACACCGACCTGGAACGCATGCGTCACATCGAGGAGCACACGGGTGGGGCCTTCCGCACCCAAACCCTCGACATCTGCTATCCGGCTAGCGCCGGCGCAGCCGGCATGGAAGGCGCGCTGGCGGCCGTCTGCCAGCAGGCAGAGCAGGCGGTGAAAGACGGATACAACATCCTGATCCTGTCCGACCGTCACGTCGACAGCGACCATATCGCGATTCCCGCCCTGCTGGCCACGGCGAGTGTCCATCACCACCTGGTGGACGCCGGCCTGCGTACCGAGGCCGGTCTGGTCTTGGAGACCGGCGCCGCACGCGAGGTGCACCAGTTCGCCACGCTGGCCGGCTATGGCGCCGAGGCCATCAACCCGTACCTGGCGTTCGAGACACTCGAGGCGATGCGCACGCAGCTGCCCGGCAGCCTGGATTCCGAAACGGTCAAGAAGCGCTATATCAAGGCCATCGGCAAGGGCCTGCTCAAGGTCATGTCCAAGATGGGCATATCGACCTACCAGTCCTACTGCGGCGCCCAGATTTTCGATGCGGTGGGACTGAACAGCAGCTTCGTGGAGAAGTATTTCACCGGCACGGCCACCACCATCGAGGGCATCGGCCTGGACGAGGTGGCCGAGGAAGCCGTGCGCTGGCACCGCGATGCCTACGGCGACAACCCGATCTATCGCAACAGTCTGGATGTCGGCGGCGACTACGCCTTCCGCGTGCGCGGCGAGGACCACATGTGGACGCCGGACACCATTGCCAAGTTGCAGCATTCCACGCGCGCCAACGACGCGAAAACCTACCGGGAATTCGCCGACCTGGTCAACGAGCAGAACGAGCGCCTGATGAACCTGCGCGGGCTGTTCGAGCTGAAGTTCTCCGATAGCCCGGTACCGCTGGAAGAAGTCGAGCCGGCAAAGGAAATCGTCAAGCGCTTCGCGACCGGCGCCATGTCGTTCGGTTCGATCTCCTACGAGGCGCACTCGACGCTGGCGATCGCCATGAACCGCATCGGCGGCAAATCCAATACCGGCGAAGGCGGCGAGCTGGCCGAACGCTTCAAACCGCTGCCGAACGGCGACTCCGCGCGTTCCGCCATCAAGCAGGTGGCCTCGGGGCGTTTTGGCGTGACCACCGAGTACCTGGTCAATGCCGATGTCATCCAGATCAAGATGGCGCAGGGCGCGAAGCCCGGCGAGGGCGGGCAGTTGCCCGGCCACAAGGTCGACGCCACCATCGCCAAGGTGCGCCACTCCACCCCGGGCGTCGGCCTGATCTCACCGCCGCCGCACCATGACATCTACTCCATCGAGGATCTGGCGCAACTGATCCACGACCTGAAAAACGCCAACCCGCAGGCTGATATCAGCGTGAAGCTGGTGGCTGAGGTCGGTGTCGGCACGGTCGCTGCCGGTGTGTCCAAGGCACATGCCGACCACGTAACCATCGCCGGCTACGACGGTGGCACCGGTGCCAGCCCGCTGACCTCGATCAAGCATGCCGGCTCGCCCTGGGAAATCGGTCTGGCCGAGACCCATCAGACCCTGGTGCTGAACAACCTGCGCTCGCGCATTGCCGTGCAGGTCGATGGCGGCATGCGCACCGGGCGCGACGTGGTCATCGGCGCGCTGCTCGGTGCCGACGAGTTCGGTTTCGCCACTGCCCCGCTGATCGTCGAGGGCTGTGTCATGATGCGCAAGTGCCATCTCAACACCTGCCCGGTCGGTGTCGCCACCCAGGATCCCGAGTTGCGCCGGCGCTTCACCGGCAAGCCGGAACACGTGGTCAATTACTTCTTCTTCATCGCCGAGGAAATCCGCGGGCTGATGGCAAAACTCGGCTACCGGAAATTCGACGACATGATCGGCCAGTCGCAGCATATCAACATGCGCCGCGCCATCAATCACTGGAAGGCGCGCGGCCTGGACTACTCCCGCATCCTGCACAAACCGGCGGCTGCGCCGGGCGTAGCGGTGTATCACTGCGCAACACAGGATCATGGCCTGGACAAGGCGCTCGATAACCGCCTCATCGAACTGGCCCGGCCGGCGCTGGAGCAGCAGCAACCGGTGCAGATCGAGCTGCCTGTCAGGAACACCAATCGCACGGTCGGTGCCATGCTCTCCGGGGAGGTGGCGAAGCGCTATGGTCACGCCGGGCTGCCGGAGGACACCATCAGCATCACGCTGCGGGGGATTGCCGGTCAGAGCTTCGGCGCTTTCGTGGCGCGCGGCGTGAGTATCACGCTGATCGGTGAAGGCAACGACTATGTCGGCAAGGGCCTGTCCGGCGGGCGGCTGGTGGTGTATCCACCGGCGGAGGCACCGATCGTCGCC
Source organism: Pseudomonadota bacterium (assembly GCA_041395565.1). Taxonomy (NCBI): domain Bacteria; kingdom Pseudomonadati; phylum Pseudomonadota; species Pseudomonadota bacterium. Next base: position 373,337 of record JAWLAI010000005.1, read on the forward strand.
GAGGAGAACATCATCGTCGGCAATACCGTGCTGTATGGCGCGATCAGTGGCGAGTGCTATCTCCGCGGCGTGGCCGGCGAGCGCTTCGCAGTGCGCAATTCCGGCGCCATTGCCGTAGTGGAAGGTGTCGGCGATCACGGCTGTGAGTACATGACCGGCGGCATCGTGGTGGTACTGGGTGAATCCGGGCGCAATTTCGCCGCCGGCATGAGCGGCGGCGTCGCCTACGTGCTCGACGAATCCGGCGATTTCGAGCAGCGCTGCAACCTCGCCATGGTCGAGCTCGAACCGATACCGGCCGAGGACGCGGCCCTGGAGACGATCGATCATCAGGGCGGCGACCTCGAGTCGCACGGACTGGTCGAATTCGACCGCGACATGACGCGCTATGACGCGCAGCGCCTGAATCGCCTGATCCAGCGGCACGTGCACTATACCGACAGTGAGCGTGGCCGGCGGATACTGGAACACTGGAATGATTACCTACCGAAATTCATCAAGGTCATGCCGGTCGACTACCGGCGCGCGCTGCAGGAAATGCAGGCTACCCAACAAACCGCCGGCCAGGCAGCCGGCAGGGGTCACTGAACATGGGTAAGCCCACCGGTTTCCTGGAGTACCAGCGCCATGACCGCAGTTACGCACCGGCCGCCGATCGCGTGCAGCATTACCGCGAGTTCGTCATTCCGCTGGCCGACGAGGAACTCAAGGTGCAGGGGGCACGCTGCATGGACTGCGGCATACCGTTCTGCCACCAGGGCTGCCCGGTCAACAACATCATCCCGGACTGGAATGACCTGGTCTACCGCGGCCAGTGGCAGGAAGCGCTCGCCGTCCTGCAGTCGACCAACAACTTTCCCGAATTCACCGGTCGTATCTGTCCGGCACCGTGCGAGGAGGCCTGCACCCTCAACATCGAGGATATCCCGGTCACCATCAAGACCATCGAGTGCGCCATCGTCGACAAGGGCTGGGAGCAGAACTGGATCCAGCCACAGCCGGCCGCGCACCGTACCGGAAAAAAGGTTGCCGTCGTCGGCTCCGGGCCCGCAGGAATGGCCTGCGCCCAGCAGCTGGCACGCGCCGGCCACGGCGTCGAGGTGTTCGAAAAACATGACCGTATCGGCGGCCTGCTGCGATACGGTATCCCGGATTTCAAGCTGGAGAAGCACATCATCGACCGCCGCCTCGCGCAGATGGAGGCGGAAGGCGTCACCTTCCACGTCAACACGCACATCGGCGTAACCACACCGGCCAGCGAACTGCTCGAGCGCTTCGATGCCGTCGCGCTGACCGGCGGTTCGGAGCAACCGCGCGATCTCGAGGTCCCGGGACGCGAACTGGACGGCGTACACTTCGCGATGACCTTCCTGCCCCAGCAGAACAGGCGCAATGCCGGCGATGCCATCGAGCCGGCCGTGGCGCTGAGCGCCAAGGACAAGCATGTCATCGTCATCGGCGGCGGCGATACCGGATCGGACTGCATCGGCACCTCGTTTCGCCAGGGCGCACTGTCCGTGACCCAGCTGGAGATCCTGCCCAGGCCCCCGGAAAGACCCGACAAGGGCCTGACCTGGCCGGAATGGCCCAACAAGCTGCGCACCTCGAGTTCACAAAACGAGGGCGCCGTGCGCGACTGGTCGGTCGCGACCAAGTCCATCGATGGACAGGACGGCAAGGTCAGCGCCATCAACTGTGTCCGCGTGGACTGGACCAAGGACGCTGCCGGACGCTGGCAGATGCAGGAGATCTCCGGCAGCGAATTCCAGCTCAAGGCCGATATGGTCCTGCTGGCCATGGGTTTCGTGCACCCGGTGCACGACGGCATGCTCAAGGAGCTGGGCGTCGAACTTGACCCGCGTGGCAACGTTCAGGGCGGCACCGAAGGCGAGCACGCCTACCGCACCTCAATTGACAAGGTATTCGCCGCCGGCGACATGCGCCGCGGCCAGTCGCTCGTGGTCTGGGCAATCCGCGAGGGACGCCAGTGCGCGCGCGCCATCGATGAATATTTGATGGGCAGTTCGGAGTTACCACGCTAAGCAGCTGCTTCGCCCCTGCCGGGGCGAGGTACTTTCTCTTGCGTGCCCAAGAGAAAGTACCCAAAGAGAAGGGCACCCGCTGCCAGTGCCGGGTTGTACTACAAGGCCGCTACGCTGCCTTGCCCTGCGTTCCTCGCCCGACCGGGGGCGCGCGCAACTCGGAGCCGGGGCGGAATAGCCATCCCGCCCTGGCTTGCCTCGGACAGGGCGCGCGCCTTATACCCGGTCTGGCTGCGGTACTCGGCACGGCCGACGGGGCCCGGGGTTGCCGCAGCAAACCCCGTTAGGCGCCGGCGAGCAGCGCAGGGCACCCGGTATGTCAGCGCAGATGACCTACCGGGCAAGCCTGCGGGGCCGCCTTTCTTTTCGGTACCTTTCTTTGGTGGCGCAAAGAAAAGTACCTTGCCCCGGCAGGGGCGAAAAAACGATCAATGCCATGGGCGAATGAAACAGAATGCAAACTCTTCAAAATGACCGTTTCCTCCGCGCACTGCTGCGCGAGCCCGTCGACGTCACGCCGGTGTGGATGATGCGCCAGGCCGGCCGCTACCTGCCTGAATATCGCAGGGTACGCCAGCAGGCAGGCAGCTTCATGGCGCTGTGCACCAACCCGGAGCTCGCCTGCGAAGTCACCATCCAGCCACTCGATCGCTACCCGCTCGATGCCGCCATCCTGTTCTCCGACATCCTCACCGTCCCGGATGCCATGGGTCTCGGACTGTATTTCGAGGAAGGCGAAGGACCGCGCTTTCACCGGCCGGTACGCAGCGCGGCGGATATCGCGGCACTCGCCCGCCCCGACCCGGAAGACGAACTGCGCTATGTCATGGATGCGGTGCGCCTGATCCGGCGCACACTCGCCGGCCGCGTGCCGCTCATCGGTTTTTCCGGCAGCCCCTGGACCCTGGCAACCTACATGGTCGAGGGCAGCTCCACCAAGACCTATTCGCAGGTCAAGGGCATGCTCTATGGCGCACCGCAGCTGATGCACCGACTGCTCGATACCATCGCCGGCGCCGTCACCGACTACCTCAACGCCCAGATTGCCGCCGGCGCACAGGCAGTCATGATCTTCGATACCTGGGGTGGTGTCCTCACCCCGGATGATTACCGCGACTTCTCGCTGCGCTATATGCAGCAGATCCTGGACGGGCTGACGCGCGAGGCCGATGGCCGCAGGGTACCTGCCATCCTGTTCACCAAGGGTGGCGCCCAATGGCTGGAGGCAATGGCCGCCACCGGTGCGGACGCCCTCGGTCTGGACTGGACTGCAGATATCGCCCGGGCGCGGCAGCAGGTCGGTGATCGCGTGGCGCTGCAGGGCAATCTCGATCCCGCCGTGCTATACGCAGCCCCGGAGGTCATCCGCGACCGTGTCGCCGGCGTGCTCGCCGCATTCGGCCACGGCTCCGGCCACGTGTTCAACCTCGGGCACGGCATCAACCCGGATGTCGACCCGGAGCATGCCGGCGCACTGATCAGCGCCGTGCACGAACTGAGCGCGCAGTACCACCGCTAGTTCCGCCCTACAACAGCGCCTCGCCAGCTACCTTTCAAGCTGCCGGCAAGGCCAGGCGGTATCCCACGCCCTGCACGGTGGCGATGAAACGCGGCTGGCCCGGGTCGTCACCCAGCTTCTGCCGCAACTGGCCGACCAGGACCCGCAGGTAATGGATCTCGTCGCGGTGTGTTTCCCCCCACACCTCGCGCAGTATCTGCTGATGGGTGAGCAGACGACCGCGCGAGGCGACCAGCAGGCGCAGCAAATCGTATTCCTTGCGTGACAGGTGCACACGCTGGCCATCGACCCGCACATCGCGTTGCGCCAGGTCTACCCGCAGCCCCTGCGACTCGAACACGTTCGGCGCAGCGGCCGTCTCCTCGTGACCGCGCAGCACGACACGGATGCGCGCCATCAGCTCGCTGATTCCGAAAGGCTTCGTCACATAGTCATTCGCTCCGGCGTCCAGAGCCTGCACCTTTTCCTCTTCCGCGGCACGCACCGACAGCACGATCACGGGCGTCTGGGACCATTCGCGCAGGCGCTGGATGAACTGCTGCCCATCCATGTCCGGCAGGCCGAGATCGAGAATTACGAGTTGCGGCTGCAGCACAGCACATTGCTCCAGGCCGTCCGCACCGCAGCGCGCCTCGTGCACGCTGTAGCCATGCGCCTCGAGGCTGATGCGCAGGAACTTGCGGATCTGCGCCTCGTCCTCGACCAGGAGGATCGTGCCGCCCGCAGCGCTCATGTCACAGCTTCCGCTTCCGGCCGCACCACCGGCAGCACGATGCGCATGCAGGTACCACGGCCATGCCTGCCGTCATGCGCTGTAACCGTACCGCCGTGTGCAGCCACCATGCCGCGGCAGATTGCCAAACCGAGCCCGGTTCCCTGCAGTTGTCCGCGATCCCCCTGGCGCATGGTGTAGAACATATCAAAGATCCTTTCCCGCTCTTGCGGGGGAATTCCCGGGCCGTCATCGCAGAGCGCGATCTGGATCTGTGTGTCAGTCGCTGTGGCGGTGATCGCGAGGCGGCCCTCCGGTGGAGAGAACCGCGCGGCATTGTCGAGCAGATTGACCAGCGCCTGTTCGATGAGGACACCGTGCACCCACAGCAGGGGTACGCCTTCGTCTATCGTGACATCGACCGGCAGGTCTTTCAGGACATCCCGCAGCCGGGTCACGGCACTGGCGACGATATCGTGCAGGTCCACCCATTCCCGGCGCAGACTCAGGCCGCCATGCCCGAGACGCGTCATGTCGAGCAGGTTCTGGATATGGCGATCCAGGCGCTGCGCCTCCTCCACCACGGTTGCCAGCAATTCCCTGCGATTCTCCTCGCTGAAAGCGGCGCCGTATTCGAGCAGGCTGGTGGTGGAGCCGATGATCGACGCCAGTGGCGTGCGTAGATCGTGCGAAATCGATGACAGCAATGCCGAGCGTAACTGCTCCGTTTCGGAGACCAACCGGATCTGTTCGAGATCCGTCACGAGGCGGGTCCGGTCCAGCGCGACGGCAGCCTGGTCGCATAGGCTGCTGGCCAGCTCGCGCTGCTCGCCATCGAGCACGCCGGCGATGACCACCCTGCCGGCCGGCTCGCGCTGGGTATCCAGGCGCTGGATCTGCCAGGAATCCACCACGCCGGGCCCGGCATCCCGGCCAGCCCAGGCAGCATCGATCACCGCCTGCCGTAACGGCGCTGCGCCACCCGCCCGGGCCGCGACCACCGGCTGCCCCTCGGGATCGGCCACGAGCACCGCGACCGGCAGCTGCAGTGACTGGGCCAGGTGGTCGGCCAGCGCCTCCAGCACACTGGATGCACCCGCCGCAGAGGACATGCGCCGGCCGAACTCGTAGAGGTTCGAGATGCGCCCGAGCGAGGAACGCCGTGACGCCACTTCCTGGTGCATACGCGCCGCGAGGTTCCCGGTAATGGCGGCCATCAGGAGGAAAAACGCCAGCGTCGCCAGATCGCCGTCGCTCGCCACCGTCAGCGTATGATAGGGCGAGGTAAACAGGTAGTTGTACGCGAGAAAACTGAGCAGGCCTGCCAGCAACGCCGGTCCGGGCCCGGTACGCGCCGCCACGATGACCACACCGGTCAGAAACAGCAGTGACAGGCTGGCATGCGGCATGAGACGATGCAGCGGATATGCCAGTGCTATGGTTACAGCCACCACCCCGACCGCGACGGCGTAGGCTAACCGCGGGGGCAACGGGGAAAACCTGTCCTGAATCCGGGTCTTTTGCGGCATGACGATCGATTTCCGGTGCATTTCCCGTGCGAGGGCGCATTATGCCGCCGCGGGAGGGGAGGCGTCGAAAATAAAAAAAGTATAAAGTTTTTATACTCTTTTTATGTGACCCCGATGACCGCGATACCGATAATTTTTCCCGGGCGCCGCGCTGCCCGTCTGCACGCCGTACCGAACCGGCCAGGCCGCCATGCGCCCGGAGGCGAAAGTGCCGGCGATATCCGGGTTAGCGGACTGCCGACCACTGTGACTGTTACCACGCAATGAAGTTTCCTTCCCGATGCACTGGCGCGCAATAACCCGTCTCTTCGGTATCCTGCTCATGCTCTACAGCCTGGGCTTTCTGCCCTCGCTCGTGCTCTCGCTGGTGTATGCCGACGGTCAGTGGACGCTGTTCGGCGCTTCCCTGCTGATCACGATCGCTGCCGGCGCCGCGCTGTGGCTGCCCAACATCGACCAGCACAGTGAACTGTCAGTACGCGATGGTTTCCTGTTCGTCACCCTGTTCTGGGCTTTGCTCGGCGTCGTCGGCTCTCTGCCTTTCATCCTTGGCCTGCATCTCGGCATCACCGATGCCATCTTCGAGTCCATCTCCGGCTTCACCACGACCGGCGCCACCGTCATCGTCGGGCTCGACAGGCTGCCGCCGTCCATCCTGTATCATCGCCAGCAGATCCAGTGGCTGGGCGGCATGGGTATCATCGTTCTCGCCGTCGCGATCCTCCCGCTACTCGGAGTCGGCGGTATGCAGCTGTACCGGGCCGAGGCATCGGGCGTGTCCAAGCAGGAAAAGATCACGCCGCGTATCGCGGAAACGGCGCGTGTGCTGTGGGTAATCTATTTCACGCTGACCCTGGCGTGCGCGCTCGCCTTCTGGATCGCCGGCATGGAACTCTTCGACGCCGTGGGCCATGCCTTCGCCACCGTTTCCACCGGCGGCTTCTCGACGCACGACGCCAGCATCGGCTACTACGACAGCCCGCTCATCGAGTTCATCGCCATCGTGTTCATGCTCGCCGGGGGGGTGAATTTCGCCATCCATTTCCTGGCCTGGCGGCATCTCTCGCTGCGGCCATACGGCACCGACCCCGAGGTGCGCGGCTACGGCTTGATCTTCCTGCTCTCGACGCTGTTCGTGGCCGCAAGCCTGTACTGGGCAGGCGCCTATAACGGCGGCTGGCAGGCCCTGCGCCAGGCTGCCTTCCAGGTTGCATCGATACTCACCAGCACCGGCTTCGGTACCGTCACCTTCGCCGCCTGGCCACTGCATATTCCCCTGATCCTGGTCATTCTTTCATTCACGGGCGGCTGCGCCGGCTCCACCGCCGGCGGCATCAAGATCCTGCGCATCATGCTGCTGGCGAAGCTCGGCCTGCGCCAGCTGTTCCAGTTGGCGCATCCCCAGTCGGTGTCGCTGGTCAAGCTGGGCAATCGCCCGGTATCGGAGGATGTGGTGTTCTCGGTCTGGGGATTCTATGTCCTCTACATTGTCACCGCGCTGCTGCTGACTGTCGCCATGATGGCCGCCGGACTCAATCTCGAATCCGCCTTCGGCGCGGTCGTAGCCACGCTCAACCTGCTCGGCCCCGGCCTGGGAGAGGTCGCCAGCAATTTCGCCTCGGTCAGCCCCGTGATCAAGTGGCTGGGCATCTTCGGCATGCTGGTGGGACGACTGGAAGTCTTCACCCTGCTGATCCTGTTCCTCCCTGCCTTCTGGCGGCACTAGACAACCGGATGTGTAGGTAACACGCATGAAAATCATCATCCTCGGGGCCGGCCAGGTCGGTAGCACCGTAGCCCACGCCCTGGCCGGTGAGGCCAACGACATCACGGTTGTGGACCAACATCCGCACCTGCTCAACGCGCTGCAGGAACGCTGCGACATCCGCACCGTGACGGGCCAGGCCTCGCATCCCGACGTGCTGCGACTTGCCGGAATCGAGGATGCGGACATGGTCCTGGCCGTCACCAACAGCGACGAAATCAACATGATCGCATGCCAGGTCGCGCATTCCCTGTTCCATACCCCGCTGCGGCTGGCGCGGGTACGTTCACGGGAATACCTCAACCACCCGCGCCTGTTCTCGCCGGACGCAGTGCCGATCAACTACATCATCAGCCCCGAGCAGCTGGTGACCACGTTCATCCAGCACCTGATCGATTCACCCGGCGTACTCCAGATCCTGGATTTCGCGGAGGGCAAGGCGCAGCTCGTGGCCGTGCAGGCCCATCACGGCGGCGCGCTGATCGGGCAGGAGCTCAGCAATCTACCGGGCAAGATGCCAGGCGTGGAAACCCGTGTCGTGGCCGTGTTCCGGCACGACCGGCCGATCACCCCGGAGGGCGGCACGGTGATCGAGGACGGCGACGAGATCTTCTTCCTCGCCGCACCGCGCGATATCCCGCGCGTGGTCGCGGCATTCCGCCGCTCGGACCGGCCCAACCGGCGCATCATCATCGCCGGCGGCGGCAACATCGGTTTGCGCCTGGCGCAGACCATCGAGCGCGACTACCACGTCAAGCTCATCGAGTGCGATCCAGCACGCTGCCGCGAACTGGCCGGCGCGTTGCACCGGACCATCGTCCTGCACGGCGACGCGGCGGATCAGGAGCTGATGAAACAGGAGGACATCGAGGACACGGATCTGTTCTGCGCCGTCACCAACGACGACGAGGCGAACATCCTCTCCGCCATGCTGGCCCGGCGGCTCGGGGCGCGCAAGGTCGTGTCCATCATCAACCGCTCGAGCTATGTCGATCTCGCCCAGGGTACGGCCGTGGATATCGCCCTCTCGCCGGCGCAGGTGACCATCGGCGCGCTGCTAGCCCATATCCGGCGCGGTGACGTGGTGGCGGTACACGCGCTGCGCCGCGGTGCCGCCGAGGCCATCGAGGTCATTGCCCACGGCGATCGCGAGACATCCCGCGTCGTCGGTCAGCCGGTCGGCGAGCTGCCGCTCCCGGCAGGCACCATGGTCGGCGCAATCGTGCGGGCCGACCGGCTGCTGTTCCCGCACCGGGATACCGTCATCGAGTCACAGGATCATGTCATCCTGTTCCTCGCCGACAAGCGCAGGATCGGCGAGGTCGAGCGCCTGTTCCAGGTATCGATTACCTTTCTTTGAATGCATACTCATGCCGTGTCGAGGTCGACAGGTCCACCCCTGTCCATGCCGGGCCCTACCGGCAAGTTGCATGCATGATAGCTGACATCGTCAGATCTCTATCTGGGTACCGAGTTCCACTACTCGGTTGGCCGGAATACGGAAATAGGTCATAGGGCTCGCGGCACTGCGCGCCATGGCGACGAAAATGCGTTCACGCCAGATCGCCATGACCTCGCCGCGGCGGGGAATCAGGTTCTCGCGGCTGTAGAAAAAGGTCGTATCCATGATGTCGAAGCTGCCGCCACACTGGCAACTCTCCAGTACGCGGGGGATATCGATGTCGTCCATGAAACCATAATTGACGATGACACGGTAGAATGCCGGTCCGAGATCTTTCACCTCTGTACGCTCGTCTTCGGTGAGGAAGGGGACATCGGTGATGCGCACGTTCAGCACGACCACACGCGCATGTATCACCTTGTTGTGCTTCAGGTTGTGCAGCAAGGCGGGAGGTGTGTTCTGCGGATCCGCGGTCATGAACACGGCCGTGCCCGGTACGCGCATGGGCGGATAGGAGAGCAGGCTGGGCAGAAATCCCACCAGCGGTATTCCGCCCTGCTGCAGGCAGGCCATGACGATCTCGCGCCCGCGTTTCCAGGTGACTAGCAGCGTGAATACCACCGCCGCTACCGCCAGTGGAAACCAGCCGCCCTCCGGAATCTTCACCGCATTGGCAGCGAAAAAAGCCAGATCGATGCTCAGGAATGCCGCCATGCCCAGCAGCGTTACGGGCATGCCCAGTCGCCAGCGTGCGCGTAGCACCACAAAAACGAGGATAGTGTCAATCGCGAATGTACCGGTCACGGCAATGCCATATGCCGCTGCCAGGTTGCTGGAAGCGCGGAAACCCAGCACCAGCAGAGCAATCCCGCCCAATAGCAGCCAGTTCACCATCGGGACATAGATCTGGCCGCGCTCCCGCACGGAAGTATGGCGAATGATCATGCGCGGTGCGTAGCCCATCTGGATGACCTGACGCGTCACCGAAAACGCACCGGTAATAACTGCCTGAGAGGCAATCACGGCGGCCACCGTAGCCAGTGCGATCATGGGATACAGCGCCCACTCGGGTGCCAGCAGATAAAACGGATTCCGCACCGCCGCCGGGTCGGACAGCATCAGCGCGCCCTGCCCGAAATAGTTCAGCAGCAACGCGGGCAGCACATAACAGAACCATATCAGCTGGATAGGTTTGCGGCCGAAATGCCCCATATCGGCGTACAGGGCTTCGGCACCGGTAATGGCGAGCACCACTGCCCCCAGCACCAGGATACCAGCGATACCGTGCGCACTGAAAAATTCAATGGCATACCGCGGATTGATAGCCCATATCACGTAAGGGTGTTCGAGGATACTGAACAGCCCAAGCACGCCCAGCACACCGAACCACACCAGCATCACCGGCCCGAACAGCCGGCCGATTGCGGCCGTTCCATGCTGCTGAAGCAAGAACAGGCCGCCGAGAATCCCGAGTGCCAGCGGTATCACAAACGGGTGCAGGACAGGTGCACCAACCTCCAGACCCTCGATGGCTGACAGCACGGAGATAGCCGGCGTAATAAGGCTATCGCCAAAGAACAGCGCAGCGCCGACAAAGCCCAGGATTATCAGAATTCGGCGCCGTGCCTGGCGAGGAGCCAGCTTTTGCGCCAGCGTCAGGAGAGCCAGGATACCGCCCTCGCCCTTGTTGTCGGCTCGCATCATGATGCCGACATATTTCAGCGAGACGACCAGCATCAGTGACCAGAACACCAGCGAAAGGATACCGAGCACATTGACTTGGCTCAGTACCAAGTGGTGCCCGCCGAACACCTCCTTCATGGTGTAGAGCGGGCTGGTACCGATATCACCGAACACAACTCCTGCTGCGCCAAGTGCTAGGGCCGGGGTCGATGATTTTGTTGTGTCCGCTCGCCGCATGCCGACTGCACCCTAGCCAGTCATTTGCTAGTGCCCGCTACGGTTACAGGATACAACAAAGGCCACGAATCCCGGCACAGCGAAGCACCAGCAGGATACCGGCACAGATAGGCAACATTGACCGCAACACGGATTCAGCAGCCCAAATGCAGGCAAGACTGTCCTGACTGTTCAACTCTGGCAGGCACGGACGACCGCCAAACCCGGCGTGAAAATGTGATTCCTCCCGGTAGGTTACCCTGCTCAGGCCACGCAGGCGGCGTGGATGAGCGCGGCGTAGAGGCGCGCCGCCGCGCCGGTCTCCTGTAGCGAGACGTGCTCGTGGCGTGTGTGCGCCACCTCGAGCCGCCCTGGACCGCAGATGACCGGTACCGATCCCTTCTGGTGAAACAGGCTGCCGTCGGAGTGCGAACGGAACGCCGCCGGCTCCCATGCCAGCCCCGCGGCGTGGAAGGCCCGACGCAGCGGAACGAGCAGCGGATCGTCCGGCGCATTGGCGTAGCCGGTCGCCCAGTACAGGTTCTCGAACTGCAGATCGCAGCGCGGATGCGTTTCCTGCGCGCGTTGCCGGGCCTGCTCGATCAGGCGGTCGATGACCGTGTTGTCGACGCCGGGCGGGGCATGGATGTCGATCGCCGCCTCGCATTCCTGCGCCACCATGAACAGCCCGGCGCCGCCGCGGATCTCGCGCGGGCTGATGGTCAGCCCGTACTCGGCCTCGCCACCGGCCTCCATGATGTGCTGCATCCACGCCAGCATGGCGTGGATGGCGCTGGCGCCCATCTCCGGCAGCGCGGCATGCGCGCGCGCGCCCTGCACGGTCATGCGGCATTCATAGTAGCCGTAGTGATCCACGCACGGCACCAGGCCGGTGGGCTCGCCGATGACGGTAAGCGGCGCGGTGCGCCAATCGAGCAGCGCCTCGGAACCGTCCCCGTATTCCTCCTCGCCGACCACCAGCGCCACAATGAGGCCGCGCCGTAGCTCCGCGCCTGCCTTGACCACCGCGATCACCGCCTCGACGATGGCGGCGCAACCCGATTTCATATCCGCCGTGCCGAGCCCGTGCAGGATATCGCCCTCGCGGTGCAGGCGCTGCTCCTCTTCGTCGATGAGTGGCACGGTATCGACATGACCTACCCACATCAACGCGACAGGCTGCGGCCCGAGCTCGATGATCAGGTTGGCGCGGGTATCGCCGGCCGGACCGCTGCCGGGCGGGAGCGGCTGGCGCATGTAGCGCACCCCGCACTCATTGAGGCGCGCGGCGAACACCTGCATGGCCGCCTCCTCGGCATAGGAGGGGCTGTACTGCTCGACGGCATCGGTCAGCAGCTGCTCGAGCCGGTCGTCGTCGATGCTCGCAAGGATTTGCTGGAGGCCTTCAGTCATCCGTCTTCCTGCTGCGGCGAGTCTGCTTCATCCCACGCAGTCGCTGGTAGTCCGGGTGATAGGTCAGGTTCTTGCTGAGGTAGACATGCCGGTCCTCGTGCAGGAAATCATGCTTGCGGAACAGCTTGATCGCCGGCTTGTTGTCGGCGTCGGTATCCACGATCATCATGCGCGCCCCGGCACGGATGAAGGCCTCGGTAATGGCGTCGATGAGCTGGCTGGCGACACCGCTGCGCTTGAGTCCGGGATCGACCGCCAGCCAGGTGAGATAGCCGTAACTCCAGGCACTGTTGCGCTTGTCGATGAGCGAGCCGAGCGCAAAACCCGCCAGCCGCTCCTCGAACTCCGCGACCAGGCAGAACTCGCCGTCGGAATGGAACAGCCCGGTGGCCTCGTATTCGTCCCAGGTGCGGTACAGGCTGGGCCACTTGTCGGCCGTGAACACGGACTCGCCCAGCGCGTACACCGCCGGCAGGTCCTCCAGCTCCATCTCGCGCACCTCGACGCTCTTGTAGGCAGCATTCATGGCAACTCACGCAGGTGGTTGGTATCGGGAAAGTATACCCGCATTCATGTGGTTACGGCGCAAAAAGCAGCCGCTGGATTCCGCTGAAATGCCTGGGTATCCTATGGGACCTCGATTTCACTTGCCAGCTCCGCCATGCCCGATCGCCGTATCCTGCGCCCACCTGCTGCTGCCAGTCCTGTCGACTGCGCTGTTCTACGCGCTGTTCTACCGTCGCGGCTTTGGGATTCGATGTCCACATCGTGGCCACGTGATCCCGCGCGACTATCTGCTCAATCTGGCGCTGGCCTACGCGCTCAGCGCGCTGTCACGGCGGCTCTGGGTATTTCTCCTGCTGCAGGGTCTGTTGATGGCGCTGCTGTATATCGGCAATGCCGTCAAGATCAGCTTCTTCGGCGGACCGATCATGCCGGACGACCTGTACGCCCTGCGCACGCTGCTGCTGCTGCTGGAAGGCTGGCAGTTCTATCTGGCGGCGCTGCCCCTGGTCGGCATTGTCAGCCTGCTCATCTTCAACTTCAGCCTGCGCAACTGGAACTCGTGGCTGGCGCTGGCCCTGCTGCTCCTGCTCGGTGTCACGCTGGTCTATCAGCCGCGCAATATCATCGCACCGCTCGACCGCTATGTGGGCAACGTGGTATGGGACCAGCGCAGCAACTACCTCCAGCGCGGCGCCATTCTCTATACACTGATGGAAGGCGCGCGCTATTTCGCCGACCGTGTCCCGCCGCCCGACCGCGAGGCGGTACGTGCCGCCAGTGCCCGGCTGCTGGCCGGACTGCCCGAGCACACGGCGCCGGCCGCGGAATTCAGGCAGCGAAACGTGCACATCATCCTGCTCGAGTCGTTCTGGGATCCGTCCGCACTCACGGCTGGACATTATTCGCGCGACCCGCTGCCACGGAATTTCCGCAAGCTCTGGGAGCAGGCGGGCAACAGCCACATCCTGTCGCCGGTGTTCGGCGGCTACACCGCCAACGCCGAGTTCGAGGCCCTGTGCGGGTTCCCGGTACTCAAGGACGCGGTCAAGTTCGAACGCGACCTGAAGAATGACGCCCCCTGCCTGCCGCGCATCCTGGCGGAGCACGGCTACGCCACCATCGCCTCGCATCCCAACGTGCCGGTGTTCTGGAACCGCGTCAACGCCTACCGCCGCCTCGGCTTCGGGACCTATTGGTCGCTGGACGACTTCGAGCAGGTAGACATGGTGCGCAACTTCATGAGCGACGCCTCACTGTATCGCCAGGTCCTGGAGAAGATCGGCCCCTGGCTCGACTCGGGCAAGCCGCTGCTGGATTACATCGTCACCTACTTCGGCCACTGGGATTATCCGCTGCGCGGTGAACGCACGCGCGTTATCGAGGACAGCTCAAAGGTGCCCGAGGTCGGCAGCTACGCCAACACCGCCTACTACAAGGCCAAGGAACTGATAGAGTTCCTCGGGATACTGCGCGCCCGTGACCCGGATGCACTGATCGTGATCTTCGGTGATCACCCGCCCTACCTCGGGCAGAACTTCGCCGGCTATGTCGAATCCGGCGTACTCGCGGACAACCGCAGCAAGTTCACCCCTGCAATGTTCGGCGCCTACAATGCCGCGCCGCTGATCGTCATCGACGGTCAACGCGGTGCGCAGCAACTTGGCACACTGTCACTCTACGAACTGCCGGCGCACCTCCTGCGCCTGCTGCACCTCGACTACACCGGTCCGCTGGAACTGACCGCGCCACGCAGTGCCATGCACGTACGTCCCATTCCCGGGCTGCAGTACCTGGTGAGCGGTGATGGCGGACAGGTCGTCGTCTGCAAGGCACCGCCATGGCAGGATGAATGCGCCGCAAGCGCAGCCTGGCTGCAGGACGTGGTCACCGTCGCCGACGACTTGTTCGTCGGCGCGCAATTCGCCCTGCAGAAATAGTGTCGGCGCCTGGCCGCGGCCGGCGCGGCCAGGCTCAATCGTCCGATTTCACCAGCCGCAGGGCGGCACCGCTGCGCAGGCGCACGGCAGCCTCGTATTCCGCGTCTGTCATCTGGCTGCCGACGATGTTGCGCAGCAGTTCCGCATCCCGGTCGCCCTGTTCCACCGCCCTTGACAGCCAGTAGTGGGCCCGCGCCAGGTCGATGGGTACACCGCGACCTTCCGCATAGATCATGCCGAGCGCATACTGCGCATCCACCTCGCCACGCTCTGCCGCCTCCAGCACCGGCGGCACCTTGGACGGATCGTTGCGCAGCAGGATAAGGTCCTTCAGATAGTTGTTGTCGCTCATGTCTGCAATCAGCCAGGATACTTCCTGCCATGCATTTTACGCCGCACGGCGCGTGCGCGCGAACGCTGCTAAGCAGCTGTTCGCGTGGTCAAAACCCGGGCCAGCACCTGGCGGTACTCGGCCCCGAGACGCAGCAGCGTCAGTAGCCAGACCAGGCACACGGCCACCACCAGCCAGCCGAGCTCACCGGCGCCGATGCGCCATGGCAGCCACTGTGTCAGCAGCAGGATCAGCACCGATCCCAACACCTTGAACAGGCGATAGCCGAACATGTCGATCCAGGCCTTGGCCTGGAAGATGAGCACCGGCTCGATCGGTATGTACAGCAGTTCCTTCGAGGCCCGGTTGATGGAATAGGACAGGCCGCGGTCGGAGATCTTGAGAAACGCGCCGGCCTGGAGTGTGGCCTGCGTCATGTACCAGAAGCTGCCGGCCAGCACAGCCAGCGGTTGGGCGAACAGGCCGCCGAGCGCTCCCAGCCAGCGATGCACCAGCGGCGTGACCAGCAGGTTGATGCCGATGGCGACGGTGCTGAGCACACTGAAGAAGCCGCCCAGGTAAGCGGTTCGCGCCTCGCGGTCGGCGATGCTGTCCTCCACCACTTTCATGAACTGGAACTCCACCAGCGGCTCGACCATCTGCGCCAGCAACAGGATCAGTGCGATCAGAAACAGGTACCGGTGCCTGAGGATGTCACGCCAGTGGCCGCTCGCGAGCCCGCCGTGGTTGCGGACACCGGGATGCTCGGCATACAACCCGAACCGCCCCATCAATAGGGTCAGCGCCGCCAGCACCCCGATGATCGCCGCAGCGACCAGCAACAGGTCGGTCGTGTCGAGCTGCATGCGGGCGATGAACAGATTCGACATGGCGCCACCGGCCACGCCACCCAGCAGCCCGCCGGTAGCGATCAGGCCATACCAGCGTTTGCCGGCACGGGTGTCGTAGATCGTGTTGGTCAGGCTCCAGAACTGC
This sequence comes from Pseudomonadota bacterium, assembly GCA_041395565.1. NCBI lineage: Bacteria > Pseudomonadati > Pseudomonadota > Pseudomonadota bacterium. The sequence continues at coordinate 389,389 of JAWLAI010000005.1, forward strand.
TCGACCAGGATCACGCTCAGCATGTCGACGAAGATATAGAAGGCGAAGGCCTGCACGAATCCGCCCCGGTTGAGTTGCAGATAAAACAGCAGCAGGCAGGTGATGATCACTGCACAGGTACCGAGCACCACGTGGATCCGCGCATGACGCGCCACGAGACGGTGATAGAGACTGATGATCAGGCCCAGTGCGACCGCGGTGGCGATCCAGACGTAGGGCAGCTTGTCACTGCCCAGCGCGGTGATGAACAGCGAGCGGCTGGCCGGTTTGAGGTGATACAGGGCCGCAATAATTAGGAAGAAATTTGTGAACAACATCACAATACGGCCGATATGCTTAGTGCGAGAATCTGGCATGAGCATTGCTTTAAATTTGTGATCGGTTACCATGTAGCAGTTTTGCTTGTGATAGGGAGGACGCCTATGCTGTCGGGCACACTGAAAGCTGTCGCGCTGTCTCTGGGATTAATCTTTACAGTTCAAGCATTTTCAGCACAACTCACCTATCCGACCCTGCGCGAAGCCAAAAGTGCGACGCTGCAGACCCAACTCGAGAAGCGCCTCAAAAGACTGAATCTTGACGCTGCTGTGCGCAAGGGCGATCTCGCCGTTGCCCTCGTCGATGTGACCGATCCCCAGCACCCGCAGCTCGCCCAGGTCAACGGCGATGAAATGATGTATGCCGCGAGTCTGCCGAAGATCGCCATCCTGCTGGCGGCATGCGAGCGTATTCATGAGGGCAAGATGCAGCTCGACGATGAGACCCGTCAGCTCATGACCGACATGATCCGCTATTCCTCGAATAGCGCGGCCACGAGCCTCATCCAGAAGGTGGGGCGCAAGTATATCAATACGGTTCTGCGCTCGCCGAAATATCGTCTTTACGACACCAAGTACAACGGCGGCCTGTGGGTCGGCAAGGAATACGCGCAGGGCGTGGCCTATGAACGCGATCCCCTGCACCATCTTTCGCACGGCGCCACCGCCATCCAGGTCGCGCGCTTCTACTATCTGATGGAGACCGGACGCCTGGTATCCCCGGAACTGTCGCGGGAGATGAAGACCATCATGGGCGAACCCGGCATCAATCACAAATTCGTGAAAGGGCTGCTGAGCAGCTTTCCGGATGCGCAGATCTATCGCAAGTCGGGGAGCTGGCGCAACTGGCATGCCGACAGCGCCATCGTGGAACATGCCGGTCGCACCTACATCGCCGTCGCGCTGGCGGAAAGCCCGCAGGGTGGCGACTGGCTGAAGAATCTGATCTGCGAACTCGACGGCATCATTCTGCACCAGCCGCTGCGGACCGCAAGCCTTGCAACAGCCGGTGCACACGAGTAGCGAAGGTCTGATGCGCCACCGCTGAATTCTTCTTCAGCACGTTTGAAGTCAGCGTGACCATGTAGTAGAGCCGCGGCTCACCCGCAGGCGCCTCGACGATGACCACCGAGTTCATCAGGTTGTCGCGATTGCCCATGTACTTCTTGCACACGAAGCCCTCCTCCGCCTTGCAGCGGTAGAGCGATCCCGACTTGAAGTACAGAGCCGCTTCGTTCAGCGCCGGCGACGAGGCATAGCGGATCCGGCGCTGGGTCATGTAAAGCAGCCGCTTGATCTGCAGGCTCGACCAGGCATCGACCAGTTGCCCCTGCTCCAGCAGCAGTAGGTAGTGCATCAGCTCGCGCGTGGTGCAGATGCTGTTGGTACCCGGCACGCGGCGCTTACCTTCGGCGGTGAAGAAACTGCCCTGGCGCAGGTTCTCGACGTCGAGACCGTTGCGCGTTACCGGTTCCAGCAGGCTCTCCAGCAGCAGCTCGCTCTGCGCCTTGCGCGGGGTGTCGCGCCAGAATGCCTCTTCCTGCTCGGCCGAGACCGGATAGGCGGTCCCGAAGTGGCGCAACAGCAGCAGCTGCTTGATCACCGTGCTTGCGGCCGCATTGGAACTCGCCGACAGCATCCAGTCCAGATAGCTCCACAGATTCGCGGTGTCGCCGACGCGCAACTCCCGCCGCGGCATGCGGTTGAGCTCCGGCTTCCAGAACGGCACGTCGTGATGGTCGGTGCGGATAAAGGCGTCGGCAGTGACCTGGGTCTCCCTCAGCACGCGCTGGCGCGCCGCGAAATCTCCCGGGTAGATATCGGCCAGTGCCTGGAACACCGCCAGCGCCACCATCAGCTTGCCGACACTGCCCGGATTGCGTCGTGCCTGCGCATTGTGTTCGGCGTAGACAGGGTGATCCGGATCGCTGAGGTCGAGCACGCTGACACTGTAATATTTCGCCTCGCTGCCAAGCAGGCCGACGATCTTGCGGGTCAGGTCGGGATCCGGATCGGGCCAGCGGAAGTTCTGGTGTTGCAGCAGACGCAGCTGAACCTGCGCAGTGTCCAGCAACGCGCCCGGCTGCAACCGGTTACCGGCCACCTTGCCCTCCCGCGCGAGCCGGTAGCCCTCGAGCCTGGCGATACCAGTCTCGGGGAAGCCGTCGATGGGATAAGCCGGCACCGCACCCGTAGCAGCGGCCAGCAGCGCCGCGACCAGCCAGCGCCCCGCCCAATTATGCATACGCCGTCCTGTCATCCGTCACCTCCGCTCAAGGCATCCCGTCCGCAGTATCGCGCGCCGGCGTCGGCACTTGCAGCAGATCGACGACGGCCTGCTTGCTGCGCGTGCCGCTACGGTCGATGTCGATCAGATACTGGCTGCGCAGCGCACGCTGGCTCTCCACGAACGGGCGGATCTGGAACAGCGCAAGGTGACCGTCCCGGAAGCCGAACTCGATATCGGCCGGTGGTGCCGCCCCGCCTGGCATGGCGGGCAGCGGGAAGCGCCGCTCGATATCGTCGGCGAGTGTCCGCAGCTGCATCAGCTCGCCCGCCTCCAGCACCTGTGCCCGGCCGCTGGCCGGCACCTTGCGCATGCCGCCTGCGGGCACCGGTTCGGCGCGCAGCGGCGCCGTAGCCTGCGCGAGGAGCCGCACCGCGCCGGTGCTGCGCCGGACCCGCAGTTCCTCGGCCGCCTGCCCTTCCACCGCGCCGCCGACGCCTTCATTGACCGCGATCGACAGCCACTGGCGATCGCCGCTATCCACGTCCGCCGTAACGAGCACACCGGATTTCTCCGAGGCAAAGGTCTTGAGCAGCAGTACGGCGGGATACACATGCTCCGGTTGTTCCATATGCGCCTGGCGCCACGCGTAGGCACGCTCCGTGAATGGCGAGGCCCATACCTTCTGGATCGCGCGCACGACGGCATCGAAACCGACCACGTTGGGCAGGGTGAGGTTGAGGCCGGCGCCGCTGAAGCCTGGCAGGTCCTCGACGTTGGTATCGCTGCGCACGAACACGCCGACGTGGTCGGCATCGCCAAACGCGTTGTCCATTGCCGTGCGCAGCGCGGAGCGGAACTCCGCCCCCGGCTCCGCATCCACCAGCCATTGCCGCAGGCGCTCCAGGACGGCGCCGGTCGCAGCCTGGCGCTGCGTGCCTTCCGGCAGCGTGCGCAGTCGCGCATACTCCGCGCGCAGCCATTCGAAGACCGGGGGACCGCCCGCCTCCAGCGGCTGATCGAGCAGCGCACGGAATACCCCGAACGGAATGACCACGCCGGGATTCACGGCATCGGGATAGTAATGGCGCAGCTCGCCGAGGTTGGCGGCCTTGGGCCCGACGATACGGCCCGAATCGCTGGCGCGGATGTCTTCCAGCGACAGCGGCTGGGTCCGTGCAAGATCGAGCTTCTGCAGATCCGGCCGTATCACCACGCCGGCATCGGGATCGTCGCGTCCGAAAATCCGGTCCCAGTGCGGCCCATCGGCGGTGATCTGCACCGTCCCCTGCGGACTGACCGCAAGGACGATGCGCGCGCCGATGTGCGGTTTGAGCTGCTCGACCACCCGCTCATCCACCACGACGTTGGGAATACCGAGATTGCGCGCCAGCAGCTGCACGTGTGACAGCGAACTGCCCTCGCCGCGGGTGAGGATGCCGGCAATAGGTGGCAGTTCCGGCGTGGTCGACGGCAACAGGTAGATGCCGTCCCGCCGGAAATCCTCGCCCGGACCCGGCGCGGCCAGCAGCGCCCCGCGGCGCAGACCCGGATTGAGCGCACGCAGGCCGCCGCTGAGCCGGCGTTCGAACAGGTACTGCCGCGTCCCTGCCAGCTGCTCTGCATCCTGCAGCAGCACGTCAGCGATTCGGGTATAGGCCAGCAGCGGACTGCCGCGCAACCGGTCCGGCACAAAATGCGCGGCCAGCGGCGTGATATCCAGCCAGTGTTCGATGGTCGGGCCGAACTGGAATTCCAGGGCGCGCTGCGCCCACTGCGGCACGCGCATCAGATACTGCAACGTAGCGTGGTATTCATCGATGTCCTGCTGGTCATCCGCGATCAGCGGTTCGAGCCGCGCATCCGCCGCCTGCCATTCCCGTTCGGAGAGCAGTCCGCTGGCATACAGGGCGCCCAACAGGCTGCGCAGCCAGCTCAGGCGCGTGTGCCGGTCGGCAGCGGCTTGCTGTTCGATCAGCTGATTGGCAACCGCATAGACCTCCTGTTCCAGGGCGATATTCGCCTGCAGCAGGCGCAGCTGGTTGGGCGGACTGAGCTTGTCCCCGTTCCAGATCATGTGCCGCAGTGTCTGGGCGGCGGCGGCGGCACGGTCCAGCCGTGCCTGCAGGTCCGGTGCGCGCTGCAGCTCGGAGATAACATGATCCAGGGTCGCCGCAATCGGCCTGCTGCCCTTTTCTGACCGCAGTGCCTCGAGCTGCAGCATGGCGGTGCGCGGTGCATACAGCGTATCCAGTTCTGCGGCCAGGCGCCGGTACTTGGCCGCCAGCTCGGGCAGGCCGTCCCCTGCCGCATAGTCACGCACGCGCTGCGGGTCGCTGGCATCCGGCAGGCCGTGCAGCTTGACGCGGAGCGACTGGAAACCGGGATCGGCCTCGGCGATCTCGATGGCCAGCTGGCGCACGGTGGCGGCAACCGGCGGCTCCGCGCCCACCGGCAACAGGCGCGCGGCCTCGCGCAGCAGCAGGAATCGCGCCGGATCCTGCCAGTCCGGATCCTGCACCATGGCCAGCAGCAGCAGGCGCGCCGCCGCCCGCTCGTCCTCGACCTGCAGGGCACCGCGGTAAAAGCGCGCCTGGCGGAATACCCAGCCGTCGTCGATGAGTATCAGGAACTGTTCCAGCAACACCTGCCGCAGCTCGTCGAGCTGCGGGTAGGCACCGATGAACTTGAAGGTGTTGAGATCGGTGAGCAGGTTGGCGATGAGATAACCCTGCTCGCGTATGTTGTGCGTTTGCGCATTCCATTCGCCGTGCTGCACCCCGCCACCGTGCTCACTGCAAGCGCCTTCCTTTGGCGGCAGGATAGTGCCATCCAGACAGAACCAGCGGATGCGCGCGAACGGTCCGCGCGCGGCGTTCTTCATCCCGTCGATCCATTCGCGCATCTGCTGCAGGTCGAGCCGGACTGGCTCAGCGCCCGCGAGTGGTGCCGCCAACAGGGACAGCAGCAGCGCGAACAGCGCTGCCTGCGGACGTAAGTGGGGGCGTGATTGCAGCTGCATGTTCGGCATGGTCAGGTTCGCGCCACTGCGGTTGCTGACAGTGGGTGTATCGCGTGGGGAATCGGGTGCTATCGGTCGCTGGAGCGGTCGGGTCTGGTCGGGTTATTGCAGTACGAATAACACTTTAGCGGGTTGTGCCACACTCATGCAAACCGCGCCTGCGCGGCGGACGGCGAGACCCCGCGAGCGTCCGGGACCGCCTCGCGTTCTGCAGGCCAGCCTCATGATTGGCAAGACAATTCCGGCTCTGGCCCGCAGACGCGCCGGGTCACCGCAATTCGCCGAAGTAGTCGTAGACATGGTTCACATCATAGTTGCCATCGCCATCCGCGTCATATTCGGCGGCGACCAGCTTGCCCCGATGAAACAGCTGGCGGGCACCGCGCCGGTCGGCACCCGCGCCGCTGATGACGAGTTCCGCGAGTCTGCCGTAGCGGTAGATGGAGCGGTGATCGACATGTCCGTCCTGGTCGAGATCCGCCTCGCCGGCGGCCAACTCGCCGTCGACGTAGCTGTAGCGCGCCTCGAACACGCCGTCGAAATCGTCATCGTACTCCGCCGCCTTCTCCAGTCCACGGCGGTCGTAGTACTTGATGGCATCGGCGGCGCCATCGAGATTGCGGTCGGATTCCGTCCGGCTCAACCTGTTGTCCCGGTAGAACCGGCGCACGTCCAGCACCCCGTCGCCGTCGGTATCGACGCCGCCCTCGGTCACCGGGCTATGGTATGCCCAGAACATCATGCCGCCGCCGGCAATGCAGCCCAGGAGAAATCCCGTCAGACCGGCTGACGACTTGCGTGCGGGCACCGTTTCGCCCGTTACCTGCGTGGCTTCCCATGCCGCGATGACCTGCCGCGCGCGCACCGCATCCGCATCGTCCACCATGACCCGCACCAGATTGAGCGCCTGCAGCTCCCCCACCGCGCCCGGCAGGTATTCGCCGTCCACTCTCCCGCCGATCCCCTGCTGTTCGAGCAGGTTCAGCACCATGTACGCATCGAGCGCGGTCGGCGCCTCATAGACGCTTTGCATGCCTGCCATCACTGTTCCGGTTCGCCGGCATTCACTCGCCCTTCCAGAACACATGGTAAAGGTCGTGGCGGCGGTCACGCAGGTTTTTTACCGTGCCGCTGTTGCGGGCATCGAGCAGTGTCGCCGGTCGCAGATCGGCGATCGCTACCATTTCCGTGTTCGGCGTGGTATCGGCCGCGACGCCGTCGCGCGCAAACGGCAGGTCGCAGGGCGTAAGTATGCAGCTCTGAGCATACTGGATATCCATGTTCTCCACATTGGGAAGATTGCCGCAGTTGCCGGCCATCACGACGTACACCTGGTTTTCCACCGCGCGCGCCTGACAGCAATAGCGCACGCGCAGGTAGCTCTGGCGCTCGTCGGTACAGAACGGCACGAACAGGATCTGCGCGCCCTGGTCGGTGAGGTGGCGCGCAAGCTCCGGAAATTCCGCGTCGTAGCAGATCAGCACCCCGATCGGTCCGCAATCGGTCTGAATCACGTCCAGCTCGCTGCCGCCCTCGATGTTCCACCACCATGACTCGTTCGGTGTGGGGTGGATCTTGGCCTGGCGGTAGACGGCGCCGTCACGCAGGAACACGTAGGCGATGTTTTCCACGCGACCGTTGGGCATGTGCGTCGGATGCGAACCGCCGATGATGTTGATATTGTAGCGCAGCGCGAGATCGCGCATGGCCTCGGTATATTGCGGTGTATACCGGGTCAGCGCCTCGATGGCCTGCACCGGCGTGAGCTTCTGCGATTCCATGGACAGCAGCTGGAGCGTGAACATCTCGGGAAACACGACGAAGTCGCCCCTGTAGTCGGCGACCACGTCGACGAAGTAGCGCACGATATCAATGAACTCCTCGAACGACTGCACGCGCCGCTGCTTGTACTGCACCGCGCCGACCCGGATACTGTCGGGCAGTCGTTCGCCATAGCGCTTTTCCGGCGCGGCCGTTTCCTGCACCGGCACCTTGGGATTGCGCCACACCATGTGTATGCCGTAACCCAGCGACTGCCGGTCCGCGTCCAGGTAGTGCGGGATGATGCCGATGACCTCGAAGCCGTTGCGCAACTGGAAGGACAGCACCGGGTCGCGCAGTTTCTTGTTGCGGACCGCGTCCACATAGCCTTCGACCGAACCGAAGCGCTTGATGCGCTGCGCCAGCGTGGGCAACCGGCCCGCGAACACGATACCCCTGAGACCGAGGTCCTGCGCCAGCCGCTTGCGGGCGTTGTACAGGCGCTGCCCGATACGGTAGCCACGGAAGTCCGGATCGACACACACCTCCATGCCGTAGAGCCATTCGCCGTGCGGATCGTGCGTTGAGGCATAGCCGTTGCCGGTGATCTCGCCCCAGGTGTGCGGCTTCATGCAGTCCTGCTCGCGTACCCGCAGTGTTGCGCAGTACCCCACGATCCGTTCACCCGCGGAGACCACGAACTGGCCGGTAGGGAAATGGTTTAGCTGGCCGGTCAGCATCGGTTCGGAATGGCCGTACATGCCGGTGTCGCGGTATACGCGCGCGGTCAACGCGGCGATCTGCGGTATGTCCTCACGCCGGGCATTGCGCACCGCGAGCTGCAGTTTCGGATTGGCGAGCGGGTTGTCTTGCTTGCTCATGGTGACACGGTCCTGTGGAAGCGGTTTTCATACGTTAGTGAACCGGTTCGGGCTTTACAAGCGCGGTCTGCACCCGGCGCCGCCAGCAGCCATCTCATGGTTCCGTGCGGTCGCGATCGCCGAGAATCTTGAGATAGGTGCTAGTGCAATACGGCCAGCAGTTGGTCGATCATGCCCTCTGCCTGGCCGCGATAGCCGCCACCGAACAGGTTGAGATGATTGAGTATGTGGTAGAGGTTGTACAGCGTCTTGCGCTCGGCATAGCCAGCATCCAGCGGCCAGGCTGCCTCATAGGCGGTGTAGAACGCGCCGCCGAAACCGCCGAACAGTTCGGTCATCGCGATATCGGTCTCGCGGTCGCCGTAATAAACCGCCGGATCGAAGATCGCCGGTTCGCCGGCCTGCGTGTAGGCATGATTGCCGCCCCAGAGGTCGCCATGCAGCAGCGACGCCACCGGCGTATAGCCGTCGAACAGTGCGTGGAAGCGCGCCAGCAGCAACTCGCCCCGCGCCTGCAGCCGGCCGCCATGCCCGTGCTGTGCCGCCAGCTCGAGCTGGAAACGCAGACGCTGTTCACGCCAGAACGCGACCCAGTCGTCGCCGGGCATATTGCGCTGGGGCGTCGATCCGATGGTATTGTCGCGTTCCCAGCCGTAACGGTCGTGGGTGATGCGATGCATGGCGGCCAGGCCCGCGCCCAGCGCCCGCGCGTCGCCGCGCCCGCCCAGCGGCAGGTATTCCAGCACCAGCCAGGCCGAGCGCGTATCGCTGCCGTGGCAGACCGGCTCCGGGATCCGCAGCGCCCGGCACTGGCGCAGCGCCGCCAGACCCGCCGCCTCGGCGGCGAACATGTGCGCCTGGCGCGCACTGTTGAGCTTCACGAAATAATCGGTCGTGCCGTAGCGGATCCGGCTCGCCGCGTTGATGCAGCCGCCGCCGATGGCGCCCTGCTGCTCGAGCCGCGCCTCGACGCCGGTCGCCGCGGCGATGTCCCGCGCGATGTTCTCCCAAAGCGACATCTATCACTACCCAGCTGAAATCATCCGGAGTAAGAATCATACCGAAATACCTGGCGCGCGCAAGACTCGCGGATGCGGTCCGCTCCTACAGGTGGCGGTCACTCATGCCGCTCGTCACATGGCCGGAGACTGCGGCAACTCCTGCTGCGCTTCCTGCCGGGGGTATGATTCGATTTCCTGGCGCCTTTGCCTCTTTGCGCGACAGCGTCATCCCAGCGTCCGCACCAGCCGTGCCGCGGTCGTGCGGCCGAGGCCGAGCGCCGCGCAAGCCGCCGTGACGGATTCCGCATCCACCCGGCGCCGTGCGACGTCGCCCACGCCGGCCCTGAGCCCGGGGTCGATGGCGACACCGGTCAGCGCGCGCGCCAGCAGCGCCGTGTCGCGGTGTTCCTCCAGCAGGCGCTGCACCCGCGCGGCACCACGCAGCGGCAGTGCCGCGACACGTCCCAGGTTGTCGAAGAGCGCATCCAGCGTACCGAACGCATCGAGCAGCGCGGCGGCGGTCTGCACCGATCCCCGGCACGCCGGGGATGTTGTCCACCGCATCGCCGGTCAGGGCCAGCCAGTCCGCGACCTGTTCCGCATCCACCCCCAGCCAGTCGCGCACGGCAGCGTGAGGATGCCGGCGATCGCGCGCGTAATCCCAGAGCACATCCCCCGGCGCGAGCACCTGGGCGAGATCCTTGTCTGCACTCAGGATGACCGCGGCGAAGCCGCGCGGACGCAGTCGCATTGCCAGCGTGGCGATCAGGTCGTCGGCCTCGAAACGGGCGCTGGAGTACGCCGCGATACCGAGCGCCTCCACCAGCGTGCGGCAGTAGCCGAACTGCTGTTTCAGCTCCGCGGGCGGCGACTCGCGGTTGGCCTTGTAGGGCGGATAGATCTCGTTGCGGAACGAGGTGGTGAGCGATTCATCGAACACCACCGCCAGGTGCTGCGGTGTTGCCTGCTCGAGCACACCGCCGAGGAAACCGGCGAAGCCGTGCAGTGCGTTGATCGGTTCGCCGGCCGCATTGGCCAGCGTGACGGGCAGTGAATGGTAGGCGCGAAAGACGTAGATACTGGCGTCGACCAGGTAGACGCAGCGCCGCTCGCCGGTCACCGCGCTCAGCCGTTGCGTGCCAGACGCTCGTGCAGCGGACTGCTGCGCGGAAAGTGCGCGCGCAGGAACTCCATCTGGTCGGCCAGCACGCGCCGCCCCTGCAGGTAGATGTACTCGGCGTGGGTCGGCGTGAACGGCACGGCCAGCAACTGCAGGCCGGCCTGCTCGGGCGTGCGCCCGGCCTTGTGGTTGTTGCAGCGCCGGCAGGCCGTGACCACGTTGGTCCAGGTATCCTGGCCGCCCTGGATGACCGGCGTCACGTGATCGCGCGACAGGTCGCGCTCGGGGAAGGCCTCGCCGCAGTACAGGCACAGGCTGGAATCGCGCCGGAACAGCGCCGGATTGTTGAGCGGAGGCACGTAGGCCGCGCGCAGCTTGAGCAGCTCGCGGTTGCGGCCGTGGGTGGCAATGATGGAATTGACCTCGATGACGCTCTGCCTGCCGGTGCGGGCCGAAATACCGCCCCTTACCCGGTACAGCAGGGTACCGCAGGTGTAGGCCACCTGTTCGAGGTGATAGAGCCGCACCGCGTCCGGTAGCCGATCCACTCCAGCGGCATCCCGGAGACATCGGTGCGCAGCACCTGATGCGAGAAATCAACCATGCCACTACCCCGCAGACAGTCCGGCAATACCCCCCGGCGCCTGCAAACCCTTGGACTGGTATTTTTTTGACTGGCCGGAAGCCTAGCATGTTCAATCTAACCGCACCAGACTGGGGCGCATGCCACCCGGGATCGGTTTTACTGCACTGGCCGTTCCAGTAATATGACTGCCCGCGAATAATCACTACGGGGGCAGATCACCACCATGGCCGAGAAGCTGACCTTCCGCCGTTTCAACGACGACGACCATACCTGGAAGCGCTGGAGCGAGGACATCTTCAACGAGGATACGTCCTACAAGTGCCCCACCTACGTTCACCGCACCCCGCCCTGCCAGGGCAGCTGCCCCTCCGGCGAGGATATCCGCGGCTGGCTGCAGATCGTGCGCGGCATCGAAAAACCGCCGGCCGGCGTGCCCTGGCAGGAATACGCCTTCCGCCGCTCCACGGATGCCAACCCCTTCCCGGCCATCATGGGCCGGGTCTGTCCGGCACCCTGCCAGGAAGGCTGCAACCGCAACGAGGTGGAGGACTTCGTCGGCATCAACTCGGTCGAGCAGTTCATCGGCGACCACGCCCTGGCCGCGCAGCTGACCTTTGCGCGCCCGGCCCGGGAATCCGGCAAAAAGGTCGCCATCGTCGGCGGCGGCGTGGCCGGGCTGGCGGCCGCCTACCAGTTGCGCCGGCTCGGGCACGGCGCCACCATCTTCGACGAACGCGCCGAGCTGGGTGGCATGACCCGCTACGGCATACCGGGCTACCGCATGCCGCGCGATGTGATGGACGGCGAGATCCGGCGCATCCTCGACATGGGCGTGGCAACGCGCATGAATACCCGCATCGGCCGCGACATCAGTTTCGAGGCACTGGAGGCAGAGTACGACGCCATCCTGCTGGCCATCGGCGCCCAGCAGGGCCGCACCCTCGACATCCCAGGCGGCGAGGCGCCCAACTGCGTGAGCGGCGTGGCCTTCCTGGCCGCGTTCAACGAAGGCCGCATGCAGCACACCGCGAAAAAGGTGGTGGTCATCGGTGGTGGCGACACCGCCATGGACGTCGTCTCGGTGGCGCGCCGCCTCGGCCATATCAAGACCCCGCACGAGAACGACCGTCCGGAGGCCGTGATCCGCAACCATACCGCGCACGACGTCGCCGCCACCGCCAGCCGCGAGGGTTCCGAGGTCCTGCTGATCTACCGCCGTCCGCTCGAGAGCATGCCGGCGGCCGAACACGAACGCATCACGGCGAAAAAGGAAGGTATCGAACTGCGCGGCAACCTGGCACCCAAGGCACTCGTGCTCGGCCCGGACGGGCGCGCCACGGCACTGCGCGTGATCGAGGTCGACTGGAGCAGCGGCAAGATGGTCGAGCAGGAAGGCTCGGAATTTGACATCGAGTGCGACCTGGTCGTACCGGCCGTGGGCCAGTCCGGCGACATGAGCGGACTGGAACGGTTCGACAATGGCCGCGGCCTGATCGATGCCGACGCCTTTTTCCAGTTGCCGGACAAGCCCGGCTACTTTGCCTGCGGCGATATCGTTCGTCCGCACCTGCTGACCACCGCCATCGGCCAGGCCGCCGTGACGGCGGACAGCATCGACCGCTACCTGCGCCACGCCGAAAGCGGCCGCCGCCCCAAGGTTGATGTGCATCACTTCAACCTGCTGGAGAAGCTGCGCGAAACCAGTATGGCGCCGGCGGAATACCCGCACACCCAGGAGTGGGGTACGGACAACGCGGCCTTTGCCGTGCACAACTACGAGGACCGCTCGCAAAGCGAGATCATCTCGCACGAGATGCTCTATCTCGGACACTTCCCCTACACCCCGCGCCACCAGCGGGTCGAGACCGGGGTCGGTGCCGACGAGGTGCTCGGCCACTTCGAGGAACGCTTCCGCGGCCTCGAGGAGCCGCAGGCGCAGGCCGAAGCGGAACGCTGCATGAGCTGCGGCATGTGCTTCGAATGCGACAACTGCGTGATCTACTGCCCGCAGGATGCCGTCCAGCGCACCCCCAGGGAGCACGCCACCATGGGCCGCTACGTCTACACCGACTACAGCCGCTGCATCGGCTGCCACATCTGCGCCGAGGTCTGCCCGACGGGCTACATCAACATGGGCATGGGCGCCTGACCCGGGCATGGCAAAGGGCCGGATACAATTTTCCCGGAGCGCGGTATCCGGCCCCACTGTTGCCGCGCACGCCCGCGTCCGCGGACCCAGGGTTTCCCGCCCGGACGGGATGGGGTCTTAAAGTAATTGCGCCCGGCGTCGATACACTCATCCGCGCGCCCGGTGTAAGTAATCACTTGATATTACTGCAGTCTGCCCGCGCAAACCGGTGCGAAAAATTGTGAAGCAACGCACTTTTCTTTGCGCCATAATTGGGTTAATATTCCCAAATCCTGCCAGGACGACGCCTGAGCGCGACCGCCCGGGCAGGACCTGAACAACCTGACAACCTGTACTTGCCCCGGGCCGTAGGCACGACAAGTCGCATCGGAGATCGCTATGCCGATACGTATTGCCGTGCCCCACGAAATCACTCCCGGTGAGCGCCGCGTCGCGCTCGTCCCCTCCGTCGCCGAACAGCTCGCCAAGCAGGGCGTGCAGATCAGTCTGCAGGCCGGTGCCGGCAGCGCGGCGTATTACCGCGACCATGACTACACCGCGGTGGAGATCGTCCACGACCGGGCCGCCCTGCTCGGCTCTGCCGACATCGTCCTGACGGTCGATCCGCTGGTGCCGGAGGACGTGGCCCTGCTGCGCGAGGGCGCCATGGTTATCGGATTCCTGCATCCGCACGAGTACGACGACCGCATCCGCGCCCTGCGCGACCGCAACATCACCGGCTTTGCGATGGAACTGGTCCCGCGCATCTCGCGCGCCCAGAACATGGACGCGCTGTCCTCGCAGGCCTCGATCGGCGGTTACAAGGCCGCGCTGATGGCGGCGAACCGCACCGCGCGCTTCTTCCCCATGCTGACCACTGCCGCCGGCACCATCCGGCCGGCCAAGGTGCTGATCATCGGCGTCGGCGTGGCCGGCCTGCAGGCGATCGCCACGGCCAAGCGGCTCGGCGCCATGGTCGAGGCCTACGACGTGCGCCCGGAAACGCGCGAGCAGGTCGAATCGCTCGGCGCCAAGTTCGTCGACGTGAAGGTCAGCGCGGTCGGCGCAGGCGGCTACGCCCGCGAACTCACCGCGGAAGAAAAGGCGCAGGAGATGGAGATCCTGGCCGAGCACGTCGCGCAGGCCGATGCCATCATCTCGACCGCCGGCGTACCCGGCCGGCCGGCGCCGAAGATCATCACCACCGCGATGGTCGAGCAGATGAAGCCCGGCGCGGTGATCATCGACCTGGCCGCCTACAGCGGCGGCAACTGCGAACTGACCATTCCGGGCGAATCCTTCGGTCATGAGCTGGTCATGATCTACGGCCCGCTCAATGTGCCCGCGATGATGCCGGTCCATGCCAGCGAAATGTACGCCAAGAACCTCTACAACTTCCTGTCGCTGATTGTCCACGACGGGGAGATCAAGCCTGATTGGGAAGACGAGATCGTCGCGGCCAGCGTGCTGACCCGCGACGGGAAGATCCAGCACGAACTCACCCGGCAGCGGGTCGAAGGAGGCCAGGCATGATCGCCGGAATGACTGCACTCTACATCTTCATGCTCGCGGCCTTCACCGGCTACGAGATCATCAGCCGGGTCCCGGTCATCCTGCACACCCCGCTCATGTCCGGCTCCAACTTCGTGCACGGCATCGTGCTGGTCGGCGCCATGGTCGCCATGGGACACGCCCACACCCCGCTCGAGCAGGTCATCGGCTTTCTCGGCGTGA